>RFGE01000315.1 GCA_003696105.1 Deltaproteobacteria bacterium
CGCGGGCGACGACCCGCCGCGCTACTCGCCCAGGTCCGCGGCGAACGCGGCGGTCACGTTGGCCGGATTGCCCCACCGCGCTTTGCGCCAGCGCGCGTTGTAGACGCGCAACAGCCACAGCGCGTCTTCGACCGCGCGGCGCGCGATCGGCCACTCATCGGCGACATTGCGCTGCTCGAGCGGGTCGGCCTCCACGTCGTACAGTTCGGCTTTCGCGCCGGCGGCGTGCACCTTCCACCGCCCCAGCCGGCCGGCGTGCTTCTTCTCGTAGTGGCTCACGAAGGCAAGCGTCGGGTAGCCGCGACCGACGCCCTGTGCGAGCGGCAACAGCGACGCCCCTTGCCAGTTGTCGTCCGGCGCGACGCCGAGCGCGTCAGCGATCGTCGGCATGATGTCGATGCCCTCGACCGCTTCGTCGATGGTGCCGGCCGGCACGAGCGGCGGATAGTAGATGACCAACGGGACGTGGACGAGCGCCTCGCGCACGCTCACGCCGTGGCCGATCTTCCCGTTCTCCAGCAACTCGTCGCCGTGGTCGGCGGTGAGGACGACCATGGTCTGGTCGCGGATGCCCCACGCATCGAGCGTGTCGAACAGCTTGCCGACCAGCGCGTCCTGGTACGACACGTTCGAGTCGTACAGCGCGCGGAGGCGGTCGATATCGCGCGGCGACGGTTTGATCGCGCCGGCGGCGATCTTGTCGACGACGGTGCCGGACGCCATCTTGCCGAACCGGCCCCGGTACGGCTCCGGGTCGTAGCGGGAGATCCACGGTTCCTTGGCTCGCCACGACACGTGCGTGTCGATCGTGCCGAGGTAAAGCAGCCACGGATCGCGGCGCCCTTCGACGGTCGCGAGTCCGCGCGACAGGATGTCCTCGCCGGACAGGCCGCCGCCCTCGTGAATGTGGTTGCGGAAGGCGTCCCAGTCGTCGCCGAACCCCCACTTGCGCGCGACGTAGCCGTTGCCGGTCTCGCCGCTCGCGTACAGCCCGGCCTTCTTCGCGAGCTCGTCGATCGTGAACCACTTGTCGGCCAGCTTCGCCTTGGGCGACAACATGTCGTGGACTACGGGGTACAGCGACGACCACATCGACGCGTGGGACACGCGCGACTCGTTGCCCTGTACGTAGGCCTGGCGGAACACCGCGGCCTCGGTTGCCAGTTGGTCGAAGTGGGGCGTCTCGGGCCGCGCCTTCGGGTTGATGATGCGCAGCCGGTCGGCGCGCAGCGAGTCCATGATCCACAGGATCACGTACCGCGGCGGCGGTCCGGTTCGCGTCGTGGGTGCGGGGCCGGGCACCGTGAGAGCGGCGCGGGGCAGCCGCGCGCGCGCGCAGCCGTCGAGGGTCAGGTCCAGGCGGACGGCCTCGCCGGCGAGCGCCGACAGATCGACCGCGCCGCCGCCGTCCGTGACGGCGCCGCGAACCGGCTCGCCGCGGTCCGCGTGCGCCACGACATTGATGGTACAACCAGGTCCGGCGCCGTCGATGACGAGCGCGCCGCCGTCGGGCACGACCACGTACCACGCCAGCCCGCGGTCGGCGGTGAGCTCGAGCCCGGCCGGTCCGCCGAGCGGCGCGGACTCGTCGTACGGGCGTGCGCCGCCCACCTGCCACCACGCGAACGCGAATCCGCCGCGCCGCGCGCCGAACAGGGCCAGCTCGTTTTCGCCCGCGCGCAGCCGGCCGGCAGGCACCGCGAACGCGGCGGTCGACCACCCCGCCGGCACGTCGACCGTCGCGGCGTCGGCGCCATTGACGCGCAGGGTCGCGGGCCCACCGCGATCGGCGTGGACGCGCACCCACACCTCGGCGGCGGTCGTGGCCTGTTCGCTCGTCAGTGGCGCGTACAGCGACAGCACGTCGCCGTGGGGCCGCGCCGCGCGCTCGCCCGCCACGTCGACCGCGAGGTCGGCCGGCAGGTCGCTCTTGCGGAAGCGCAGATACTTGGTCGCGCGGCGCGAGCCGAGCGGCACCCACAGGCCGCCCGCGAACGTCACGTGGGCCGCCAGCCGGTTGTCGACCAGCGAATAGACGGCGTGCTCGACGCGGCGGGGTGCGGCGGGAGCCGGCGCCGCGCCCGGGGCGCTCTCGGCCCGAGCGGCCGGTGGCGCGCTCTGCGCATCGGAATCGCCGCAGCCGACCCCGGCCGCGGCCACCGCGGCGACGATCGCGAGCCAGCGGCGCCGCGCCGCGCGTCGATCGCGTTGCGCGAGCGCGCGGTCGCGCGACCGTGCGAGCAGTGCGGCGCGAGGTGAGCACACGGGTTGGCTCCCGATGAGCGAGTTGGGCCGCCGCGGTGCGGTGCGGGACTCCTCGCTCACGGCCGAGGTGGGCCGGCTCGGTGTTCCGGCACACGTCCGCCGGACCGTGACACCGCAGTGTTGTCCGTCCACCTCCGTCCCCTAGCACACTCGGTCCGCGTGCGCGTAGCAATTGAAGCGGCCGGCGCGCACGAACCCGCACAGCGTGACCCCGAACTCCCGGGCCAGGTCCACCGCCGCGGTGCTCGGCGCCGACACGGCGGCCACGAGCGGAACGCGGGCCGCGATCGCCTTTTGGACGATCTCGAACGACAGCCGCCCCGACACGCACAGCAGCGCGTCGGGCGCCGGCAGGCGACCGGCCGCGAGCGCCCAGCCCACGACCTTGTCGACCGCGTTGTGCCGGCCGACGTCCTCGCGGGCGACCCACAGGTCTCCCTCGGACGAAAACAGGCCGGCCGCGTGCAGTCCGCCGGTGCAGTCGAACACGGATTGTTGCGCGCGCAGCGCGTCCGGCAACGCCGCGACGACGTCCGCCGGCACGCGCACCTCCGACGCGATCGGCGCTGCGCGCACCCGCAGCGACTCGATCGACACCTTGCCGCACACGCCGCAGCTCGATGTCGCGAACGTGCTGCGCTCGGGCAGCCGCGTGCGCGCGAGCGGGCTGCGCAGGTGCACGTCGACGATGTCGTCGGCGATCCGCTCGAACCGC
>RFGE01000316.1 GCA_003696105.1 Deltaproteobacteria bacterium
GCGGAGGGGCGACCGCCTGCGCGCCGCCGACGCGGAGCGGTGACCGCCGGCCCGGCGCGCCGCGGAGCGGTGACCGCCGGCCCAGCGCGACGCGGCGCGGTGACCGCCGGCCCGGCCCGCCGCTCGATTGCCTACAGCGTCCGCGTCTGCACGCCGCGCAGCGGCCCACGACCGGTCCCGCAGGCCACGGGCGGCCGTTCTGCGAGCCCAGTGCCTGCGCATCGAGAGCCGCCGGGGACCGAAGAAGGCGGCGATGGCCGTTGCCGCCTCCGTCCCCACCGCCGCCTATCGCATCTTCCGTGCCTCGACGGTCGATCGCGACCTCAGCCGAGACGACGTTGTCCGTCGCGACGAGGCGCGCGTCGCTCAGCGCCTCGCGCGCCGCATCCGGGATGCTCGGTCATGAACTCGACATCCGCAAGACGGCATAGTCATTCGACCCGGAACGCCTCCGCCCGTTTGTTTCTTGGTAGGGCCTGATGCCAACGCGACTGATTGGCTGCCGGTCCGATCAACGCCGCTGCGGACTGCCCGGGCCGCCGGACCGACATCCATCGCGGCGACGACCACGGTGTGCGCGCCGCGCCGCCGGAGCGACTCAGGCGGTCAGCAGGTCGAGCACCATGACAACAACCGCCAGCCACGCCGCCGACGCGGCGACCCATAGCCTCCTGCACGCAGCTTCATCCGACCTGTGGCCGGCTGCCGCCGCCGCCACTGCGGCCGAGATCGCGAGTGGGATGCCGGGGCGGGCCGTGGCGGTTTCGGCGCCGAACACCAACGTCAACACTGCCGCGACGAGCGCACCCAACTCGATGGCGGCAATCGGCTTGGCCGTCCCTGGATTGCCGCGGGGAACCAAGTAGTCAGTCCCGTGATCTGCCACGTGTGCCTCGCCTGTGTCGGTGGTCAGCCGTCATCGTGCTCATTGCGCAGCCTGCGGTCAATCCGCAATCTACTGCGGCGCAAACGTCCGAGCGGGAACGTCTTGCCTCATTCATTCCGACTCGCTTGGGTCTCGTTTGCACCCCGGCTTTGGTCCGCGTGATCCCGTTGTTCCAGCACGTCGGCAAACCGCGCTTCCCGAGCAATACCTAGCATGGATTGGAACTGCTGCTCATCGACAACCTCGAGCACATCGTCGAGGTCGCCCGCGCGAATCTTTTCTTGCGCCGCCGGAACCCACTCTGCCGCAAGCTCCCCATATATCTGAGCTCGCTCGGGCCCCAAGGTTTCGATCACCTGATTGTTGAGCCACTGGTATGCGGCGGCGACCGCCGTCTCGTGTTGCTGCGTCGTAATGGCTCCGCGCATTTCTTGTTCGTCGAGAGATCGAACGTGTCGCACGTAGCTGCGAGCAAGGGACAGCAACTTCTCCGTTTCCTGTGGCGTCATCGCGATTGCTTCCGCCGGGTTTACGGCATCACCGATGTTCTTGAGCCGCGCCCCGCTGAATGTGGCGGCTGGCTCATCGGTCTCGCCGCCAATGGCCGGATGGCAGTCGTCCCCAACCTCGGTTGCGTCCGTCCGCCAGACGCCTTCCACCGACGACGAGGTCGCGGTGGCACGCGTCGGCGACGACGCAACACCGGATTCGCGTGCTGCATGGGTATCCCGAATTCCCGACGAGGCGGCCGGCTTGCGAACTGAAGCCGCGCGCCACCACCCATAAGCAAGGGCCATGAAGGCCGCCGCAACCACGACGGCAACCGCCCGTCTCCGCGACCATCGACTCACGGGGTGGATCATGGCGTCGCCGGTACGCATTTCCCGTTGCACGCGGTGTTTGCCCTATCCCAGCCGTCCGCAATCGCGATGACCCCGAGGAGACCGGTCGCGGGTTCCGGAGTGGCAACGCCGACGGCACCGATACCGGCTTCGATCGCCCCCGCTACGGTACCGCTGAGACAGTTCCAGAACCCAGGCTCGACCCAGTGTCCACCGCAGGCGGCGCACTTGCTCTCGCTCAAATCACCGAACGGCACACCGCTCGGACACTTGGGGTTCGGCGTGCCGCCACCGCCGCCGCCGCCACCGCCACCGTGACCGCCACCGCCACCGCCAGGCGGCGGGTCGTCGGTCAGTACGCAGCCGCCCTCCCCGTCGGGCTCATGACAGCTCACGCTACCACACTTACAGACACAGTCCGTACCGCCTTTGCCATCAGCCACCAGGTCGCCCCCCTCACAGCTGCCGACCACGGTTCCCTTGGCAGGCACGCTGCCGCCGTCGTCAGCGCGCGCGCGCCGTAGAGCCTGTACTCAGCAGCAACGCTCCGACGGCGACGACAGACAAGAACAGAGAAGACGAAATTGTACGGGTTGGGGGACTGATTGGCGCATGGCGGCTCAATAGCATTACCGCAACGAGGATGTCAAGATCACGTGGCGAGTTCTGTGTAGACCCCAGCACCGCCACGCGCAGCGCCCGATCCCGCGCCGGCCGCCTCGGCGAGGCGATTCATCGGCCGCGGCTCGAATCAACCCGGGTGCGGGCACTCCGGTGTGTCACCTGCCGGGCTTCGGCACGGCGCCGCACGAGTCCAAAGACGACTCGCGCAACGTCCAGGGCCTGGCGTGGCTCACCTACGGCGAGAGCCAACACAACGGCCACCACAAGTACCCCAAGAGCGCGCGCCACGGCCTGCTCGCCGGCGAGACTGTTTGGCGTCAACTATTCTTGCCGGCGAGCGATGCAGGAACAGCAGCAGGCGGCGCGGGCGCTTTTCCTTTTGGCGGCTGTTGGCGGCTGCATGTCGCCGCAGGGTCGGGCCACGGACCGGACACGGGGCGGAACGGCGGCCGAAGTGCGCTCGGCCCCGGCAACGGAGCAGGAGAGCGCTCTGCCGGACTACCGGGCGCGGATCCGGGTCGGCGCGCCTGGCGGAGGTCCGCTTGCCCGTCACCCGGTATTCTGGTACCAGAATACCCATGGCCGTAAAGAAGATCGCCATCTCCGTTCCTGAGGACGTGCTGGCTCAGGTCGATCGGGCCGCGGCGCAGCTCGGTGTGCCGCGCAGTCGTTTCATCTCCGACGTGTTGCGGCGGGTCGCCTCGGCGCGGTCGGATGCGGAGATTCGGCGTCGAGTCAACGCGGTGTTCGCCGACCCGGAGGTCGCGCGCGAGCAGCGTGACACCGCACGTGCGGCCTCGCGCGCCGTTCGGGCCTCGGAAGCCGAGTGGTGATCCGGCAGGGTGACGTCGTCTGGATCACCCTGCCGGCGCCGCGCGGCTCGGAACCGGGCAGGCAACGGCCGGCTGTCGTGCTGCAGCACGATCGCTTCAACCAGACCGCGATCAACACGGCGGTCGTGGCGATCGTGACGTCGAACATGAGGCTCGCCGCCGTGCCCGGCAACGTGCGGCTTCGGCGCGGCGAGGCGGGGTTGCCCAAGGCGTCGGTCGTCAACGTGACCCAGATTGCCACGGTCGATCGCGACGACATCGTGGGACGACTCGGCACGCTGACGCGGCGGCGGCTGTCGCAGGTGTGGGACGGCGTGCGTCTCGTGATCGAACCCGACTGACCTGGTGCGACAGCAGCACGGCACGCGTGCGATCGGTCGCACGCTGGCGTTGCGGCGGCTACGACCTGTCTCACGCGTATGAGACACGGCCGCCGCATGATGGATCCATGTCGTCGATGTCGCCGGACGTTCCCGCGCTCGTGCCCGCGCGGATGATCAACGAGGTGCTCTACGGTGAGCGCCTGATGTACCTCGAGTGGGTGATCGGCGACAATTACTCTTGCCGGTCCCGTTGCCTCACGCGATGAAGTTACCAGGCTCGTCTTGATCGGGCTGGCGGAGGGCCCTCCCGTCGCGGGCACGGACGTTGTCGGCGCGAGCGAGTCCACGCCGCCGTCGCGGACACGCCGCGCGCAGGCATCGCCGGTGGCGTGTCCGTGACGGCAGCCGCCGTAGCGGGCGCCGGGGCTGCCGGCCGCGGTCACGGCGATGAGCTCGACGTGGAACCAGCGGCGCGACGACGGCGGCAGAGCAAGGCGCGCGGGCCGAATCGCAGTCGCCGCGCGGCCGGTGCGGAAAGTCGCCGCGGAGGCTGCTACCGTCGGCGCA
>RFGE01000317.1 GCA_003696105.1 Deltaproteobacteria bacterium
CCATTGCTGATCCACCTTGACATCGACCGCGATCTCCCTGCCGGTGTCGACAGTGCCGTCGCCGGTGAGCTTGTTGGTCAGTGGCGTGCGATACGCGACCCCGATGCGAAACGACCGCGACAGCTTCACCATCGCGCCGGCCGTCGCCGCCACGCCGATGCCCGACGCCGACAGCACCGCGTCGCTCGGGCGCGCCGTCGTGTCCGCGTCGAACACACCGATGCCGAGGCGGAACGCGAACCCGAGCGCCAACACGTCGTTGACCTCGTACGCGACACCGGGGACGACCTCGATCGTAAAGTTGGAGGACCGGTTGATCGCCGGGATGTCGTCGAGCGGACGCCCCTGATCGTCGACGAACCGGTCGTACTCGACCCGCCCGCCGAAAGTCGCCCACGCGCCGACGCCGAACGCGAGCCGAGACGGAACTCCATCGTCGTCGAGCCGCGATACCCAGCCGACGACCGGAACAGGTTGCTGCACGGTCGCCGACTGCGGCTGGCACGCCGCAAACTCCGGGTCCGCATCGCACTGGGCCGACATCGGCGTGTACGTGCGCGGCGCGTAGACGTACTCCGCGCCGGCGAGCACGACGGACCCGGGGATCAGCGCGATCCCCGCCGGGTTGAAGTGCAACGCAGTGGGATCGTCGGCGACCGCGACGAAGGCGCCGCCCATGCCGACGCCGCGTGCCGAGATGATGTTGGGCCGCGACAAGCCGCCGGCCCGCGGCGAGCCGGGGACCGCCGCGATGGCCGCGGCGGCCGCGGCGGCGACGCGAACGCGACGAACCAGCGGGTCACGCATCGGGAACACCGGCATCGATGGGGGCGGCGTCGGCCGGCGGTGCGTCGGCCGCCGGTGCGTCGGCCGGTGCGGCGTCCGGCGCCGGCGCCGCGTCCGCTGCGGGTGAGGCGTCCGGCTGGCGCGGGGCGTCCGGCATCGGTGCGGCGTCGGCCGCGGTCTCGCACGTCTTCGTCATCGGATTGCAGACCTCCCCCTGCGCGCGAAAGCAATCGAAATCGTCCCGGCACGACCGGTCGGGCAGACTCTCCGAGAACAGCGGGCAGCCCGCCGCGCCGAGCGCGAGCGCGACCGCGCCCGCGACGCTCGCCCGCCGCCGCGCCGTCACCAATCCACCTCCGCGGTGTAGGCCGCGGCCGCACCCGCGAGGCCGCCGTCGCCGTCCAACAGCGGCACGACCGCCATCGGCAATGGATAGCCCTCCCGCTCGGCCGGCCGCTCCTTGACGAAGAAGTAGACGCTCACGCCGAGCGCGGCGGCCGCGACCCCGTACGACGCAAGCGATGCCGCTCGCCAGGTCTGCGCCCGGTCGACCGCGTCCTCGAGGTCGGCCCGCGTGCGCACCGGGACGAACGACGTGTCGACGCCGGGCGGCCGCCGCGTCTCGGTGTCCCAGATGTCCTGCGCCTCCTCGCGCGCGGACTGTTCCCGAAACGAGAACACCACTCCGGCGCCGGTGGCGATCGCGGCCACGCCGAGGCTGATGAAGCCGCGGCGGCGATAGCGCGCCCGCTCGGCCGACCGCCGCAGGGTGACGGCCACCGTCCGTTCCTGCCCGCGAACGAACCGGACGCGCCGGCGCCACGGCTCGAACCCGGCCGCGCGCACCTCCACGGCGTACACCCCCGGTGGTCGCGCGACGCGGCCCTTCGCGTCGGCGCGAGCGGGCTCGCCGTCGACGGTCACGGTCGCTCCCGGCACGCCGACGGCGAACGACACCCAGCCGACGCGAACCTCGTCGGCGCGCGGCCGGCTGGGCGACCCCGCGCGCGCCGCGTTCGGGTCGCGCTCGAGGTCGACGTGCACGTCCTTGACGATTCCTTCTACGATGTCGACCGAGACGGTCTTCGGCAGGTAGCCCGGCGCTTCGACCGTCACGTCGGACGGGCCCGCGGCGACCGGGCGCGGCAAAAGCGGCGTCGCACCGTACTTGAGCCCGTTGATGCGCACGCTCGCTCCCTCGACGTTCGACGTCACGGCGATTGCGCCGCCGCGCGTCAGGTCGCCGTCGAACCGCGGGCGGCCGAGCGCGTCGCGGCAGTCGGCGTGGAGCTTGCGCACCGAGTCGACGTAGCGCCCGCCCTTGCTCCGCGTGAGGTACTCCTCCGCGGCCGCGAGGCAGTCCTCCCATCGCTTTTGTGCCTTCGCGACGGCCGCGAGCCACCGGTACGTGCCCGGCAGCTCGGGCTGGATCGACCTCGCCTTCTCGAGCGCCGCGCGCGCTCTCTCGAGTTCGCCGAGTTGGTACGCCTCGACCCCCTCATCGTACGCCTCGCGGTAGGCCGGCGTGACGGTCTGGGCCACGGCGCGCCCCCCGACACACAAGCAGACCGCAATCACGAGCCATCGCGCGAGGCGATCCATGGCGTCGCAGTGTAGCCCGACGGCGAGATGCCGAGCAAATCCTCGGTTCGGTCATCGCGCGCGCAGGCCAGGAATCCGCGACCGGCTCGCGCGGCCAAACACCGGCTACTGCGTCGGGTCGTCGCGGTCCGGGCGGCGCGGCCCGCCGAACTGATCCCAGCGGTTGATGTTCGGGACCACCGCCGGTCCGCGCGGCCCGCGCGGCTGGTGGACTTCGCGGATCGTCTTCGGGATCGGCTTGTTGTACTCGAGCGGCGGCGTGTCGCCGGTCTTGACGATCAGCTTGAGCGCGCCGCCCTCCTTCTTCTTGCGCTCGAACTCCTCGGTCGCGATCTGGGCGAACGCCTTGGCGTCCTTGATCTGGCGGTCCTGGATACTGGTCACGATGTACTTCTCGGCCAGCCCGAAGTTCGTCAGGTCGCCCGCGCCCAGCTTGGTGATCACGGCGCCGGTCATGATGTCGCGGTATCGCCAGGCAATGCCGGGAAACACCGTGACGACCGACGCGCCGAGCACCTGCTCCGGTTTGCCGTAGTGGTCGACGAGTCGCGCCACGTTGTCGGGCGATACCCGGTACTGAACGAACGCGACGAACCGCGTCCCCTCGCCGTCCGCCGCTTCGTACTGCTCCCAGTACTCGTTGGTCGGCTGCGCCGGGATCGCGCCGCCCGCGGTGGCCTTCAGGCTCGCCGCGACCGCGCGCCGGCCCTCTCGCACCTCGCGCTTGGCCTGCGCATAGCGGTTGGAATCCGGGTCCGTTCGCGCCTTCTCGAACTCGTTGATCTTGGCCTGCCGAGTGTCGCCGTAGATCGCCCGCACGGTGCGCGCCCAGTCCTCGTCCGCGATCTTGAGGCCGATGGCGTGGGCCAACCCCTCGAGCGCCGCCTCCTGGGCCTCGACCCGCGCGTCTTCCAGATTGTCGACGTACGACGACACGCCCACGCACGCGAGCCCGTCGGCGTCCTCGACGCAATACGACGAAAACCGCGTGTCGGACGTGATCCACGCCGGCCGCTGTTCGGCGCTGGCCTCGAGCAACCTGCCGACCTCGTCGCGCTGCCGGGCCGCCTCGGCCCGCGCGCGCCGCTGGTACTCCTGGTAGGCCCAGAACCCGCCGACCGCGAGCAGGGCAGCCACCACGGCAGCGAGAATCGCGGTGCCCGCGCCCGACCGGGGCCGCGCCGCCGCGGCCTCGGCGACCGTGGTCGCCTTCTTCTCCGGCTTGCGCTCCTGCGCGGTCTTGATGAACTTGCGGATCTTGTCGTCGAGCTCCGGTTTCGGCAGCGTCGGCAGGTGCGACAGCAGCCCCTCGGTCGCCGCGCACACCGTCGGACTCTTGCAATCCGCGCACTTCATCTCGGGCGGCGTCGCGAACTTGAGCACGTCGAAGTGCTGCTCGACGTCGATGATCTGCGACGCCGTGGTCGCGCACTTTTCGCACGAGTACGGCATGGCGAACGTGACGACCTGCGCCTTCGGACCGAGATCCTCCGGCCGGGTGAGCTTTTCGAGGAAACCGGGAGGACAGCCCACCAGGTAGATGGCGTCCGCCGCCGGGGTGATCATCTGAAGGAACCCGCGCCACTCGGCGGCGCCGGCCGGCTCGATCTTGCCGATGCCCGACACGTCGAGGATGATCACGCCTTCGAGACCCTCTGCCAGCTTCTCGCGAGGAAACGAGCCGTCGAGGTCGCCCGCGAGCTTCACGTAGGTGTTGCGGTCCTCGATGTACTTGTCGATGCGCAAACGCCGCGCCGCGTCCGACACGACGTAATTGAGCTTCGACGACAGGAACGCCGCGACCTCCGGCTCGAGATCGAACCGCTCCTGCCCGGCGATATAAAGGAAGTACGAACTCGGATCCTCGTCGAAGTACTCCGGCTCGCCGCACGACGCGCACGGGCGCTCGGGCGGCTTCATGCTCTTGATGACGTCCCAGTCGCGGTCGACCTGCATCAACACGCGGCTGTCCGTGTCGCAGTAGTCGCACCGGTACGGCGCGTAGAAGCTGAACACCTTCCCGCTGCCGGCGAAGTTGGCCACCATGTTGAGCTGGTCGACCACCTTCGGCGCGCACTCGAGCAGGATGATCTCCTCGGTGTTCTTTTCGACGGTCGTGATGAAGTCGACCCACTCGCGGATACCGAACGACGAAATCTTCTTGATGTCCGCGAGGTCGAGAATGAGCGTGCGCGCCTTGACGGTTGCGGCGATCTGTTTGCCGTGAAAGTCCTCGTCGATCGTCCCCGAGAACTTCAGGCACATGATCGCGCCGTCGGCGAACTTGTCGATGGTCAGTTTCTGGCTGTCCTGCGCGCCGCCCTCGCCTGGCTGTTGTGTCGCCGCTTCCATCGTCTGCTCCCTGCGCTGTGAACGCTACGCCTCGGTGGATCCTACGCCTCGAAATAATGGAGTGACTTCCCGCGGGTGCGGAACTCGCGGAGGTTGAGGTCGAGGTCGAACACCCCGGTCACTTCGGTCTTTTGACCGCGTACCACGTCGAAGATCATCGCCACGGTCGAGTTGTGACACACGACCATGCCGAGGCCAGCGCCGCCGTGCGACGTGTCCATCGCCCCGCCGGCGAGCCCGCGCGACAGCCCCGCAAACACGTGCTTGCGTTCGAGCCGTCCGAACGGGTCCGTCACCTGGAGGACGAGCTTCGCGCCGTCCGTCGCCAGGCGCAGCGTCGGCCGCTCCGCCTCGGGGAGCGCCAGCGCGGCCTTGCGGTCGAGCGCGTACTTGGGCTCCCCCCGCTCGTCGACCGGCGCGTCGAACATCGCGTTCATCAACATCTCGTGCGCCAGCTCGGAGAACATCTCACCGATCCGTTTCGGAACGCCCAGCCGCCCGATGAACTCGGCCACCTGATGGACGACGCGATCGCGCCCCGCCGTGTCGGCGACCTGTTGCTGAAATCCGGTGAACCCCCAATTGAGGAGCGCGCCGAACGGCGGCGCCTCTCCAGGGCGCGCGAGCCGGCGCAGCACCATCATCAGTTCCCAGTCGCGCGGCGGGCTGGCGAAGTCGGCGCGGCCGAACACGTTGCTGATCTGCGGATGCTCGACCGTGTATCGCAAGCAGCGATCGAGCGGCTCGGCCGTGAACATCATCGCGCGCAGCGACGGATTGCGCCGGATCGCCTGCACGATCACGTCGCCGTCGAATGCGTCGGCGAGCAGCACCTGCGCGCCGTCGATGTGCGGCTCGAGTTCGGCCGGGTCGCCGACGCCGATCGGATCGAAGCCCGCGCACGCCAAGAAGCGGATGAGCCGGCGGTTGACGAGCTTGTTGCGTTCCAGAACGATTGCGCGCATGAGCGTGCGCGCCGGAGCGCCCCCGGCCCGGCGCAGATTTCACTAGCGTAACAAAATTACGATTGCGCTACAATTTGTCGTTCGTGGTATTTTTCGTCGCCATGATCTGCCGGGCGTTCAGTCCACGAAGGTGGACGGTGAGGCTGTGGTTCGTGTGCGGTGTCGTTGCATGTGGGACGGCGGCCCCGGCGCAGCGCCGCGGGGACGACCCGCCCGCAGGCGATCCGCCCCGGACCCACACCCCGTCGC
>RFGE01000318.1 GCA_003696105.1 Deltaproteobacteria bacterium
CGTCAGCCTCCCGCAGGATGCGTTCCTTTTCCTCGGCGCTGAAACGCCGGCGCTGGCGGCGGTCGTTCTCCGCGGCCGCTATCACTTCCGTCTTGTGGTCTCTGGGTTTGGGCACGGTTCTGCCTTTCTACGCCCCCTCGCTTCCTACATTCAATTCCATGGCCCGCTGTCTCATCCTTTATTGACACGGGGGGCTCGCCGGCGACGTGTTGGTGGTCAGCGCATCGAGCAAGACGATCGGCACGACGCTTGGCGCGGGCGCCGCATACGTCTTCGAGGTGATGCCATGAACGAGACCGAGTGCATGTCTTTGACGACGAACCATGACCAGACTTGACGATCTTCGTCGCCTGTACGACATCCTGGCGGAGCTCGAGCAGCGGCTCGGCGGCAGGCGGCGCCTGTCGAACTGCACCAAACGCGCGGCGTGGCCCAGGCGCGGGGTGTATTTCTTCTTCGAGGACGGCGAAGAGCGATCGGACACGGGGCACGGGCCGCGGTTGGTTCGCGTCGGCACACACGCCCTTACGTCGAGCTCAAAAGCATCGTTGTGGGGTCGGCTATCCCAACACCGCGGCGCCGTCAGCACGGGTGGCGGAAACCACAGGGGCTCGATCTTCCGGCTTCTCGTGGGCGCTTCCCTGATCCGCAGGGACTCCGTACAATGCGCGAGCTGGGGAGTCTGCAATAGCCTCACCGACGCCGCCAAGCGACTCGACCAACCGCGCGAGAACGTCGTCGCAAGTGAACTCCCCGTAGAGCGTGCGGTAAGCGAGCACATCCGCGCGATGCCGTTCGTCTGGGTCGACGTCGACGATCCTCCCGGCCCTCGCAGCCTCCGCGGCTACATCGAACGAAACACGATCGCCTTGCTCAGCAACTACGACCGGACGGTCATCGATCCGCCTTCGCGGACGTGGCTCGGTCGCTATTGCGACCGCGAACGCGTCAGAAGCTCCGGGCTCTGGAACAACAGACACGTCGACGAAGTCCACGAACCGGCGTTCCTGGATCAGCTCGAACGAGCCTGCCGCCAGACACACGCCCCCTGATCACCGACATCTCATCGGGCCTCGCTCCGGCCACACATGCGCAGCGTCTTGTGGTCATGCGCCCACCGAAGTCACTGGACACCATCCCCGCGCCTCCATCGGATCGCAGAACACGGGCCACGAGCCCCTCCGCCCCGGAGCAACCTCATGTTGCACCCCCCCGAAGCTCCCGGCATGGCAGCCGCAGCGGCTGGTATACTCCCGATCAGGTCGGGCAACAAAGGGGGGCACGTGTCGCTGACGAGAGTCTTCGCAGTCGGGATCGAGCAGGTCGTGCGAGAAGCCGAGGAGAGCGGGCGGCTCCGGCGTCTGCTTGCAGACGCGCGGCTGCCGGAGGATGCCGGCGAGCACATTCGCGCGACGCTCCAAGCCATGCCCGCGCTGCTGTTGTCGATCAACGACGCCATCGAGCAGCCGGACGCACCCATGCGCGCGAAGCGCTTGTTTCGCACGGTCATCAGTTATCTCGTCAAGGAACACGATCTAGTACCGATGACGGAGGGACGGCCGTTGCTCGGCCTGCTCGACGATGCCTACCTGCTGCACAGATCAGCCGTCGTGCTCAAAGCCGACCTCCGCGGACTCCTCGAACGAAACGTTGCCGGGGGCATGGATCTTCTCGCGTCCGTATTACCTCGCGGCGTAGTGACCGCGCTAAACGAGCTCGTGGCCGCTGCCTATGAGCGGCGCCGCCCCACGCTGACCTTCCCGGTGGACTGATCGGCGTGTAGCAAAGGCATCGACACATCGCCGGCTCGACGCCAATCGCCGAAGCGCTAGAACAGATTCTGCTGCACCCGATGGTTCTCCCACACTTGTTTGCGGAACTCCTCGGGTGAGTTCAACGCGGCGGGCAACGCCCGCTGCCGGGCTAGAGCAACGCACAGCGCGGCGCTGCGGGCCTGACAGTTCAGGGACTTCTTCGGGTTGAACTCGATGTCAGTGAACGCTTCGTAGCGACACAGTTGCGCGAGCAGGCTTCGGTCCGCAGATACGGCGGTGGCGTACAACCAGTCGTAGAAAAACGTCGTTGGCTGCAACGGAAAGCGCTGATCAAAGTACTCGAAGCCGACGAGCTTGCCCGATTGTCTCAGGCGCTCGTCGCGCTTGGCTTGTCCAGGATCGACCGTGTATAGGGCAGCGCCCGGCGACCGGCGCATCATCGCGCCGCGCGCCAAGAAAGCGGATGTGCTCGACCGTGCCATCGATCTCCTCGATTCCGGCTCGGTCGTGGCGGTGACGCTCGCGACGCCGCCCGAGGGCGCGCCCATGGAGGTCGACGAAGACCTCGCGGCCCTCGCGATCCGCGTCGTCGAGCGCGTGCTCGACCGCGGCGCCGAAGCGGTGATCGCCGACGACGATCGGCCGGGCGAACGCCGCAGGAAGCTTGTCCCCGCGGACATCGGCATCTCCGCCACGCACCGCTCGATGAACGCGGCCATTCAACGACTGCTTCCGTCGAGGCTGCGCGACGTCCGCGTCGACACTCCCGAACGCTGGCAAGGGCTCGAACGTCGCGTGTTCGTCGCCGTCCACCCGCTGTCTGGCGTGATCAAGCCGGCAGCATTCGACCTCGAGACCGGCCGCCTGTGCGTGATGGCGTCCCGGCACAAAGCCGGCCTCGTCGTCGTCACACGCGACCACGTTGGCGACACCCTCGACAACCTGATCACAACGGCTGACCAAGCCGTCGGCCGCCCCGACGTGAGCGGCCGTGGCCATTTTCAGCATCGCAGCTTCTGGGCGCAGATCGCGAACAGCGGACGCATCGTGGCTGCAACGTAACGCGCCGAGGCTCGGCGAGCGCGCGCTGTCGAAACCGCGGCGCGGTCGCGACATCGATCCCGCCGCGTACTTGCTCGAAACCGCGCGCGCCTGCAACCGCGGCGGAATCTCGATTACGGACGATCCCCAGGCGTTCCCTCACATTGCCAGCTGCAACGCCGCGTCCGGCCACGCAGCGAGCGCCCCAGTGAGTCCGGGCTGAACACCGGCCGCCAGTTGTCATACGTCCCTGCAAGGATGTTCAGTCGTTGCGCACGCATCCAGGGCGGCGAAGGAGAAAACAGTGCGGCAGGAGCAGATCACGCGCGAGCGCATCGAGGCGATGATACGGAGGTCGCCGAGGCGATGGCGCCTTCGCGACGGCTGGGACGCGCTGCCGTCTCCGACGTCCGACGCTCACGACCAGGCGCTGAGGTTCCCGTTCCCCGAGACCTTCGGCAACCTCTGCAACGAGAGCTGTCCCGTGAGAACAATCGGCGTGCGCGTCGATTCCCGTGGGCGGGCGTATACCTACCTGCGTTGCAGTGACGACGATCTGGATTCTGTCCGGGCCTGGATCGACACGATCGGTGCGTTCATCGCAACTCGTGACTGCCTCGCGCTCTCGTTCGCGCTCGACTACGACCGCGAGGACGGCGATCCGTCCAAGCCGCAGACGAAAATCGGGAGGCTGCGGTCGCAGGCCAAGCCCTACGGCAAGACACCGACGAAGGCCAACTACGAGGCCGCCTACGAGTTGGCCGCGGAGTGCATCGAGTTTCTTCGCTCGATGCCGTGTTACGACACGATCGACGTGATCGTCCCGATGCCGCCGTCGTCGCCAGACAAGTGCTACAGCTTGCCGGCTGTTCTGGCTGAGCGCATCGCAGGAGAGACCGGAGTGCCCTGGGTCGAAGCAGCTCGGACCGTAAGCGCGCGGGAGCAGATGAAGAACATCTCGCTGGACGACAAGCTACGTGAGCTCGATGGTACGATCAGAATCGACGCGTCTAGCGTTCAAGGCAAGACGGTGCTACTGCTCGACGACTTGTACCAGTCCGGCGTTTCGATGAACTACGTCGGCATGCTCCTGGTCGAGGCCGGCGCGACAGCAGTTCTGGGTCTCGCCGTCGAGAAGACGTGCCGCAACGACGACAACCTCGGAGGACGCCAGCCATGACGATATCGCCAAACGCGGTCGCCTCGATGCGACTGCTTTCGATCCGCGGCGTCGGGGCTGCCAAGCTCCGCAAGATCGGTCAGCTGTCGACTCAAGCTGGACGGAGCCTCGACGCCGCGATCAACGACGAGCCGCTGCTCTCGCGTGTGCTGAACGAGCAACAGCTAGACCAGCTTCGGGCATCGGAGCCTCCGGATCTCGAGGAGCTCGAGCGCGAGGGGATCGGCGCGATTAGCGTATTCGACGAGAGCTATCCGCGGCGCCTCTCAGCGCGCTTGAACGACGGCGCCCCGCCACTACTGTTTGTTCGCGGGCGGCTCGAGATCCTGGAGCAGCCGTCCGTTGGATTCTGCGGCTCGCGCAAGGCGAGCGAAAAGGGCCTTTGCGTGGCGACGGACTGCGCCGAGCAGCTCGCACAGGACCGGATCAACGTGGTGTCGGGATATGCCGCTGGCGTCGACCTCCACGCGCACAAAGCCGCTCTGGCTGCCGGAGGCACGACCACGCTCGTGCTCGCAGAGGGTATCCAATCGTTCCGAATCAAGCGCGATCTTCGCGAAGTGTGGGACTGGGATCGCGCGTGCGTCGTCAGCGAGTTCCTTCCGTCGGCAAAATGGAGCGTCGGCAACGCTATGCAGCGAAACCGAACCATTTGCGGGCTCTCGAACGCCATGATCCTCATCGAGGCGCGAAGCAGCGGGGGGAGTATCGCGGCCGGCAACGCGTGCCTCGAGCTCGGCGTGCCCCTGTTCGCGCCCGTGTACCAAGGCATGCCGGAATCGGCCACCGGCAATCGAATACTGCTCACGCAGGGCGCAAGAGAGATCCGCAAGGGCAGGCAGACGAACCGGGCCCTACTGAGCGAGCTCGTTTCGTGTGTCAACGCGAACCCTGATGGACCCTCCACGGCGAACGCTCCGCAACTCGCGTTGTTTGCCGGAAACAGCTAGTCTCGATTCCGCTCACCGGCAAGGACCGTCGACGCCGAGCGCACGCCCGCGGGCGGGCACCGACGTGTGCAGGCGCGGCGCAGACGACGGCGGCGGTGGCCGCGCGGTCGGCGGCGGAGCGGCGCATGCGTCGTGATTCGCCCCGTGCGCGCTCGCGGCGCGCGGCCGGAGGCGCCCGGGGGCGCAACCCGCCCCACGCGAGGGCGTAGCCGCGGCGCAGCGCGGCCCGGGTCACAGGTCGTAGCGCACCGCAGCGCCCAGTTGCACGGCGGCGCCCGCGATCGGCACCTCGCCGGCGACGACCCGATACACCGACAGTTCGGGCGCCACGCGCCACCGCGCGCCGAGCCGTGCTTCGGCGCCCGCGAACGCGCCCAGCCACAGCCCCTGCGCATGGCCGCCGGTGCGCGGCCAAAACAAGCCCCAGCCGGCCAACGGACCGACCGACACCGACCACCGCCGCGACAGCGGGCGGCTCGCGATGCCGGCGACACCTGCGAACGCGTGGATAGCGTCGACCGTAGCCGGTGTGTTCGCCGTGCGCGCCGCGGCGAGCGAAGGCGCCACCGCCCACGACCACCGGCCGCGTACCACCCGCCAGGTCGCCTCGACCTGCGCGCCGGCGACGAACAGCTTGGCGCCGACGTCGACATCCGGCGCGACGCCGCGACGCGCCGACAGCTCGACATGACCGATCGGAAGCCTGCTGTCCTGCTCGAAGTCGCGCATTGCCCCGACGCCGAGTGCGGCGCCAACCTGCCAGTGTCCGGGGGGTACCGGATCCGCAGTTCGGTACACCGTCGTCGACGGGCAGCCCGCCAACGCGGCCATTGCCGCCGTCACGACTGCACACGTCGCGAGGTCAGCGCGCCTTCGGGTGCGCATCGAAGAACTCCACGAACAGGTCGTCCGCATCGAAGTCGCGCGTCACCGGACCGACGCGATCCGCGCTGAAGTACTGCCAGCCGCCCGGCCACGTGTGGCCGCCGCCATCGACGCGCACCAGCTCCACCGCGGCCGTGCACCCGTCCCAGCGCACGCGCACCGACGTCATGCCGTCATCGGCTGTATCGGGCAACAGTTCCTCGGAACAGGTGTCGGAGCAACCATTTCGCACACGCGCGCCGGCAAGGGTGTCGTCGACGCCCACCTTGCGCTTGCCGTCCTTCTGCGCACACGCCGCGGTCCCGCCGCCGTACGCCCAGCACGGATCGGCCGTGCCGTGGATGTGCAACACTGCGACTCCTGCGGCGCAACTGCCCCCCGCGGCCGCAAACTGATTGGCGCCCCCAACCGGCGCGATCGCCGCGAACCGCTCGGGCCGTTCGCACGCGAGCCGATACACCATCGCCGCACCATTGGAGATGCCGGTCGCGTACACGCGGCTCGGATCGATCGGCACGATGCGCGCGAGCTCGGCGTGCAGGTCGTCGAAGTAGCCGATGTCGTCGGAGCGAGACGCGCACGCGGCGCCGCTGGTGCACTGCCAGTCGCCAACGCCGCC
>RFGE01000319.1 GCA_003696105.1 Deltaproteobacteria bacterium
C
The DNA here is from genome assembly GCA_003696105.1 of Deltaproteobacteria bacterium. Classification (NCBI taxonomy): domain Bacteria; kingdom Pseudomonadati; phylum Myxococcota; class Myxococcia; species Deltaproteobacteria bacterium. The sequence goes on from RFGE01000319.1 coordinate 2, forward strand.
GGTTTTGCAGGTAGGACGAGTCGGGGATGTGTTGGTAGAACACGCCGCCGTTGAGCTTGCGCACGTCGCGCGTGAGGTTGTTCTCGACATCGGCGCCGACCTTGATCTCGTGGTGACCGGCCAGCTGCGCGCGCTGCGTGAGCTTGATCTGGCCTGACTTGCGATCCTCGAGGTTGTCGATGATGAATCCCGGCGAGTCCAACCAGTACTGGAACACCGGGCAGTTCTCGATCTGCGGATACTTGTCCGTGCTCACGCCGTCCGTACAGCCGGCGAGCACGCGTTGGCTCTCCTGGCCGGCGCGGCCGTACTCGCCGAGGTTGGCCAGAAACACGCGGATCGTCGGCACGTCGTTGAGCGACTGGTCGATCGCGTCCTGATCGTACTTGTCGCGATGCCAGCCGAACAGTCCCTCGACCTGCGTCTTGTTGTCGTTGAACTTGGACGTCCACCGGGCCGCGACGTCGGTGTTGAGCGACGTGAAATCCGCCCGCGTCGCATTGCGGGTGCCGAATACGCCGAAGATGCCCTCGCCCGACGTGGGCGTACCGAGAATCGACAGCGACCCCTGGTGTTCCGGCGTCAGCGCGAAGCTGACCTTGGACACGAACTGATACGACTGCGCGAGCGTCTTGAACTCGTCGCGATCGACCTCCTCGAACAGCAGCAGCCCGGTCGTCGGGTCCTCGTCAGGTTGACCGTCGGCGTTGTCGGGCGAACACGGGGTGAGCGAGCCGTCCTCGAGCGGCAGTTGGCAGTCTCGCCGCGACTTGACGATGCGCGCGACGTTGTTGCGCACGAAGCGCGGCGCGAAGCCGACGTAGAACCAGACCCGGTCCTTGACGATCGGCCCGCCGAGTTCGACGCCGAAGTCGGCCTGGTAGTCGAGCTTGATGTCCGAGTCGATGGCCGACGTCACTTGGAAGATGCGCTCGCGCGGCCGCACGTACGGCGTGATCGTGGAAAACACCGACCCGTGGAACTCGTTGCTGCCCGACTTGGTGATGACGTTGACGACGGCACCGGTGGCGCGGCCGAACTCGGCCTGGTAGCCGCCGGTGAGCACCTGGATCTCCTCGATGAACTCGTTGATCAGATCGGTTCCGATCGAGCCGAAACTGAGCCCCGTCGTGTTGACGCCGTCGATCACGTAGCTGTTTTCGAGCGACGTCGACCCGGAGAAACCGACGCCGCGGCTGTCGCCGGCCGATCCGGCGGCCGCCCCCAGCGCTGCGCCGAACGTGCGGCCGGGCACCGGGATGTGCTTGAGGTAGTCCTTGTCGACCGTGATGCCCTCGTCGGTTCGCGTCGTGTCGATCGTCGGTGCCTTTGCGTCCACGACGACGACCTCGCCCCCGGCAGCGGTGACGTCGAGTTTCTGGTCGACGCGCGTGACGCGCGACAGGTTCACGTGGATGCCACGCCGCTGGACCTGGCCATCGCCGATGTAGAACGTCACCATGTAGATCCCCGGCGGCAGGCTGTCGATCTTGTAGCTGCCCCTGCCGTCCGTGAGGGCCGACTGGACGCCCTGCAGCGACGGAGACGACACGACAACCGTCACGCCGGGAAGCGGGTCGCCGGTGGCCTGATCGGTGACGATCCCTGCGATCGCGCCGGATGTACTGCTCTGCCCCCACGCTGCGCCGGCCGCCACGGCCACGGCGACGGCGGCCGCCGCCAACGCGCACACACCTTGCCGTCGTCTCATCGATTCACCCCCCTCTTTCCGTTCAGCCGAGGCTGTGCTATGCGGGGGTTTCTTCACACAGCGGGGCCACCGCGGTCAAGCGTTCGCCCCAACAACGGGGGAGCGGTGGGAAGCCGCCGCGACTCGCATCGACGACCAGGAGAGTTTTGATGACGTCCACGCTTCGCGTCGCAGTCGCCGTGATGGTGTGCTCGATCCTGCCCGGCTGTGGCGGCGCCGTCGGCTCGCTGCCCCAAGGCTCGAATCCGCCGAGCGGGCGGAACGGACAGCCCGGCCAGCGCGCCGACCGCGTCGACCCCAACGCCTGCGGCGGGTACGCAACGACCGACCTCGGCAAGAAGATCAAGGCATTCCTGACCGCGACGGCCGCGCTCGACAAGGCGGTCGCCGACGCGCGCAACCACGTGGAAGCCGCATGCCGCGACATGGGCCGCACCCTCGGTGTCGCGGACCTGTCGGGGGACACCCAGGCCCTGTGCCAGCGCGTCGCCGCCGCGTTGCGCGCGAGCCTGCAGGCCGGCATCCGGGCTGACGCCCACCTCGACATCCAATACAAGCCCGCGGTCTGCACCGTGTCCGCCGACGCCACCGCCGCCGCGCGCGCCGAGTGCGCCGGCAGCGCGCAAGCCGGCGCCGGCGGCGGCTCGGCGGATGCCGCGTGCGCCAGCTCGGCCGAGGTGCGCGCGTCGCTCGCAGCGGAGTGCACGCCGGCGGAGCTGAACGTGAGCTACGGCGCCGACGTCGTCGTCGACAAGGCCAAACTCGAGGCGGCGGTCGCCGCGATCCGCACCGGGTTGCCGAAGCTGCTGGACGTGTACGGCCGGATGCGCACCGTCCAGCGCGCAGCCCAGACGTGGGCGAGGACTGCTGCCGACCTGGCGCAGTCGGCCAACTCGTTCGCCCGCGACCTCGGCAACCACGCCCTGTGCGTGTCGGGCCAGCTCGCGGCGGCCGCCGCCGCGGCGGTGCGGGTGATGGCCTCCATCGAGATCACCGTGTCGGTGTCCGTCGAGGTCAGCGCGTCCGCCGGCGCGACCCTGTAGCCCCCGTCCGCCGCGGCCACGGGACCGACGATGAAGACGCTCACGGAGTTCTCGGGCGTCGTGCTGCGGATGGCGCACCGCGCGCGCGCCGCGGCCGAGGAGGGAGCCGCGGACGCCGCGGAGGTCGCCGCCCGCGTCGGACAACAGGTCGGGATCGAGGGGGACCGTCTCGCGCGCCTGATGGAGGCGCTCGGCGTCGTCGGCGACCGCGTGGAGCGCACGCGGCTCGTCCGCGTGTACCAGGGAGAGGCGCCGAAGGGCGCGGCGGCGGTCGGCGAGTACCACTACGTCGTGGACCTCATCCCGAGTGCCGCGCCCGCGAAAGCGCGGGGAAAGCCCGGTCGAGACAAGCCGGGACGCGGGCGCGGCGGCGACCGCGGCCCGCGGAGGGACCGCGAGCCGCGCAGAGACCGCGAGCCACGCGGCCCGCTGCCTACCGCCGGCAGCGGCTGGGCGCTGCAGCGCGCCGACGGCGACCGCGACGACGCGCCGCGCAAGGGCGGGCCGAAGCGCAAGCCGAAGCGAGCTGCGAGGCGCGGCCGGGGCAAGGCGCATCCGGGTGCCGCACCGGCGGCCCGACCCGGCCGCGGGGCGGCAGGCGCGGAGCCGAAAGCGGGCGGCGGCACCGCGACACCGGCGAAGCCCGACGGGGCCGGCGCGGACGCAGCGGCCGGGCCGTCCCGGCGGCGCGGCCCTGCGGCGCGGGGCAAGAGCCCGCGGACGCCCAGCGACCCGGCCGTCGAGGTACGCAAGACCGGGGTCGCGCCGAAGAAGAAGCGGCGCCGGCGCCGCCGCACCCGGGGTGCGGGGCCGGCCGGTGGCCCCGGCGACGAGCGCAGCACCGGCACGGCGCCGGCCGCCGAGCACGCCGGCGACGCCCCGGCTCCGGCGCCCACCAGGCCGCGCAAGATCGTGACCGTGGCCGGTGGTCCGGCGAGCGACCCGCCCCCGGGCGGCACCGCGGCCGCTGCCGCACCGCCGAGTGCGCCCGTGGCCGATGGCGCGCCCGCCGCCGCGCCGCCGAGTGGGGCGCCGGCGGGCGACGCGCACCGCGCGCCGGCGAGCGACGCGCCCCCGGTCGCGGGATCCGCGGCGCCGGCGAGCGACGCGCCCCCGGTCGCGAACTCCGCGGCGCCGGCGAGCGACGCGCCCCCGGTCTCGGGATCCGCGGCGCCGGCGAGCGACGCGGAGTCGTCGCAATGAAACGACCGGCTCCGATCGCGCCCCCGCGAAGGTGGAAGCCGTAGGCCGCGCTGGGACAGGCCGGTCGATGGGTGCCGGGCGCGCCCGTTCGCGCTACACTCCCCATGCGGCGCGCCGCCGGACGCCGACGCCCATTGCCTGCGTCGCAGCTTCGAACAAGGAGGTCGGCCGTGCGCACTCATCAGACTCGTCGTCGCCTCGTGTTGTTATCGCTGGTCGCCGCCATCGGCACGGCGAGCCGACCCGCCACCGCCGGGATCGACAAGCAGGTGCAACGGGCCTTTCGCGGCCAGATCGTCGTGTCGGCCGATCCGCTGCCGGAGGATGCCGAAGGGAAACAGGGCGTCCGCGCGATCAAGAAGCTCGCGCTGCGCGCCGTCGACGGCGAGGCCGGCGCCGACGGCGTGAAGGCGTGGACCTTCTACTACACG
>RFGE01000320.1 GCA_003696105.1 Deltaproteobacteria bacterium
CTACGCGATCGACGACGTCGTGCTCGGCGATACGGTGACCGACGTGCTGCGCTACGTCGAGTACCAGCCCGACGAACTCATCCGCCGGCTGCGCGCGAAGGTCGAGCGCGCGGTCCGCGACCAGACCCTCACCCTCGACGACTCGCGCCAGATCGTCCAGCGGTTCCGCGACGGCCTCGCCGGCTACACCTACCTCGAGCACGACTGACCGCGGCGTCGTGGCGCGTGTGTAGCGGCGGCAGGGGCCTCGCGGCGCCGGCTGCGCGGCCGGCGGGCGTGCGGGCCGCGCCGGCCGCGCCACGCGCGCTCGCCCCGCGTCGCCCCCGCGTCTCCGCCTGTGGTAGAACCCTCCCGGCCAACGACTACGCACAGGGGAGCGACCATGCCCGACTCGATCCCGACCGTCCCGCATCCACGCAACGAACCCGTCCTGTCCTATGCGCCCGCCACGGCCGAGCGGGCCGCGCTCAAGGCGGAACTCGACCGCTTGGCCGGCGCGCGGACCGAGATCCCGCTGGTCATCGGCGGCGAGCGGGTCACCACCGGGGACATCGGCACCTGCGTCCAGCCGCACGACCGCCACACGCCGCTCGCCACGTATCACAAGGCCGGTCCCGCGCAGGTCGCGCTCGCCATCGACGCCGCGCGCGAGGCCAAACCCGCCTGGGAGGCGATGTCCTGGGAGGACCGCTGCGCCATCTTGCTGCGCGCGGCGGAGCTGCTCGCGGGCAAGTGGCGCGCGACCGCCAACGCGGCCACCATGCTCAACCAGTCCAAGACCGCACACCAGGCGGAGATCGACTCGGCCTGCGAGCTGATCGACTTTTGGCGGTTCAACCCCTACTACGCGGCCAAGCTGTACGCCGACGTCCAGCCGGACAGCGCTCCCGGGACGTGGAACCGCGTCGAGCTGCGCCCCCTCGAGGGCTTCGTGTTCGCCGTCACGCCGTTCAACTTCACGTCGATCGCCGGCAACCTGCCGACAGCGCCGGCGCTCATGGGCAACACGGTCGTGTGGAAGCCGGCGTCGACCGCCGTGTTGTCTGCCTGGATCGTCATGCAGGTGCTCGAAGAGGCCGGCCTGCCGCCGGGCGTCATCAACTTCGTTCCCGGCAGCGGCGCGGCGGTCGGCGATGCCGCGCTCGACTCGCCCGAACTCGCCGGCATTCACTTCACCGGGTCGACCGACGTCTTCCGCGCCATGTGGAAGCGCACGGCGAACCAGATCGATCGATATCGATCGTACCCGCGCATCGTCGGAGAGACCGGTGGCAAGGACTTCATCGTCGCGCACACGTCGGCGGACCCCGATGCGCTGGTGACCGCGATCGTGCGCGGCGGGTTCGAATACCAGGGGCAGAAATGCTCCGCCGCGTCGCGCGTCTACGTACCCAACTCGCTGTGGTTGCGAATCCGCGATCAACTCGCGGACACGACGCGCGATCTGACGATGGGGGACGTGCGCGACTTCCGCAACTTCATGGGCGCCGTGATCGACGGCGCCGCGTTCGCCAAGCACCGCGACGCGATCGAACGGGCGCGCGCCGACAGCGACGCGGAGGTGCTCGTCGGCGGCGAGACCGATGACTCCACCGGCTGGTTCGTGCGGCCCACGATCATCGTGGCCAAGGACCCCGCCTATCGCACGATGCAAGACGAGTTGTTCGGCCCGATCGTCACGGTCTACGTCTACCCGGACACGCACTGGGACCACGCGCTCGACCTGGTCGACGCGACGTCGCCCTACGGCCTCACCGGCGCCGTGTTCGCCGCGGACCGGTCGGCGATCCTCGAGGCGACCCGCCGGCTGCGGCACGCCGCCGGCAACTTCTACATCAACGACAAGCCGACCGGCGCCGTCGTCGGCCAGCAGCCGTTTGGCGGCAGCCGTGCGTCGGGGACCAACGACAAGGCCGGCAGCGCGCTGAACCTGCTGCGCTGGACGTCGGCGCGCACGATCAAGGAGACGTTCGCGCCGCCGACGGATTACCGCTATCCGTTCATGGCCGACCGATGAGCCGCCGCGCCGCCGTCGTCGCGATCGCGGTCGTCCTGATCGCAGCGGGCGCGTGGTGGCGGTTCGGGCGCGAACGCGACGAGCCGACCGCTGCCGCGACCGCGCCGGATGCCGGGACGGCGCGAGTCGCCCGGGCGGCTCCCCCGCCGCCGCCCGCCGTCGATCTGCCCGTCACCGAGGAGCGCGATCCCGCGGGCGACCTGCGACTCGAGGGCCAGGTCGTCGACGTCGACGGGCACGGCGTCGGCGCCGCCGAGGTGCGCCTGCTGTCGAACCCGCCGCGAACGGCGACCACCGAGGGGGACGGCTCGTTCGCGTTCGACGGCCTGATCGCCCGCGACTACACCCTCGTCGCGACCCAGGGCGACCGGACCGGGTCGGCGCAGGTCACGCTGCGCGCCGACACGCCGCCGGTCATCGTGCGGCTGCGCGCCGGCGCGCGCGTGTCGATCCGCGTCGTCGCCGCCGATACCGGCGCGCCCATCGCCGGCGCCGACGTCGAACTCGGCGGCGCGCGCGAGATGACCAGCGCGACCGACCGCGACGGCGTCGCCCGTTTTCGCGGCGTGCCGGGCGGAGTCAACACCGCGCGCGCCACCGCCGGCGGCTACGCGCCCGCGGCGATCGCGCTCGTCGTTCCCGAGGGCGCGAGCGAACCGATTGAGCGCACCATCGAGTTGCGGCGCGGAGCGCCGGTCGCCGGCCGGGTCGTCGACGAGGCCGGCGCGCCCATCGCCGGCGCCCGGGTCGGCCCGATCGAGGCCGGGTCGCTCACCGGTGCGCTCGACGCGATCGCGCACGAGGGCGCCAAGACGGACGACGCCGGCGCGTTTCGAATCCCGGCCGTCGCGGCCGGCACGTACCGATTCGTCGCGGTGCACGACGGCTATCCGCCGGCCGCCAGCGAGCCGGTGACCGTCGACGGGCGCACGGAGCGCACCGGCGTCGTGATCCAGCTCGCGCGCGGCGCGCGGGTCGCCGGGCGCGTGGTGACGGCCGACGGCCAGCCGGCCGCCCACGCCACCGTTCGACTCGTGGCGCGGGATGCGTCGACCTGGACGGCCATCCCCGGCAGCGGCGCCCACCAGGCGATCGCCGACGACCAAGGCCGGTTCACGTTCGACGCCGTGGCGCGCGTCCCCGTCGTGCTGGTCGCCAGCGGCGACGCGGCGACCAGTGAAGCGGTCGACGTCGATCTCACCGGCAAGGACGCGGTGGAGGACGTGGTGCTCACGCTGTCCATCGACGGCGTCATCGCCGGCATCGTCGTCGACGGCGACGGCGCGCCGGTGGCCGAGGTGTACGTCACCGCGCTGCCGGACGTGTTCGACGGCGAGGTGAGCATGGCGGAGTTGGCGCTGCGCGGGCCGCACACCGCGATGACCGGCGGGGACGGCCGGTTCGCGCTGCGCGGCGTGCCGCCGGGCAGCTACCGCGTGCGCGCCACGCGCGGCGCCCCACTGTCGATCGAGCTTTTCGGGACGGCCGGCGGCGTTCGCGCGAAACCGGGAGACACGGATGTCCGCGTCGTCCTCGAAGCGGAAGGTGGGGTGACGGGGCGGGTGCAACTGCCGGACGGATCCGCGCCGGACGCGTTCACCGTCGCGGTCGGGGCCGGCACCCTGCGGCCGGGCGGGCGCGACGGCCGCTTCGAGGTCGACGGGATCCCCGGCGGTACGTACGACGTGACCTTCCGCGGCCCGGAGTTCGCGCCGACGACGGTGCGCGACGTGACCATTCGCGGCGGCGAGATCACGGACCTCGGCGTGATCTCGCTGCGGCGCGGGCGCTCGGTCCGCGGTCGGGTCCTCGGCCCGGACGGTGCGCCGGTGGCGGGCGCGACCGTGCTGTTCGGCCGCCAGGTGTTGAGCGACGGGACGAAGCTGGGCGCCGGGCTCGCGGAGATGTTCGCCGAACAGATGGGACTCAAGCGAGCCACGTCCGGCCCCGACGGGGCGTATCGCATCGCCGGCATCCCGCCGACGGCGGGCGAGATCGCCGCGGAGCACCCCGACGTGGGGCGCTCGCGGCACGTCTCCGTGCCGGCCGGCGACGGCGACATCGCGATCGATCTGCCGCTGCTTCCGTTCGGGCGGGTCGAGGGCGCCGTCACCCTCGGCGGCCAGCCGGCGAGCGGCGCCGTCGTCCTGATCGGCCAACCCGGGTCCCAGTCCCCGCTCATCGTCACGACGGACGAAAAGGGGGCCTACCTCGTCGAGCGCCTGCCCGCCGGCGATTACTCGTTCACCGCCATGAAGCAAAGCGGCCTCACCGGCGGCCAATCGGCCAGCACGCACGCGTCCGTCGCGGCCGGCGAGGTCGCCCGCGTCGACATCGACATTCCCGTCGGCACCATCACGCTGACCGTGTCGATTCGAGGCGAGGGCGACGCCCCGATCGAAACCGCGCAGGTGTTCGTCGCCGAAGGGAAGTGGGATCTGCACACCGCCAAGGAGGTCAACCTCGCGTTTTTCGGCGGCACCGCGGCGTCGGCGCGACACGGGTTCGCCACCGGCGGTCGCGAGGTCGTGTTCCGGCAGATGCGCCCCGGAGACTACAGCGTGTGCGCCATCCCGATCGCGGGCGACCTCAACGACCCGAACGTCGCCGCGCGCATCCAGCAGGTCGTCGACCAGCTTCCCGTGTACTGCAAGTCGTTTGCGATCGCCGACGGCCCCGACCAGCAGCGCGTCGAGATCGTCGTGCCGCCGCCCGGACCGCTGCCGTCGCCGGACGATGCCCCGGCGCCGTAGGCGCTCGGCGCCGTACGACCGGCGCGGCTTGACGTCGAGGGCCGATCCGCGAACACTGGAAGCGCGCGAGCAGCGCACGGCTACCGGCGCCCGTTCGACCGACCCCCGAATCCATGGACCCGCAAGACATCGAATCCAAGATCCGCGCCGCCCTTCCCGACGCCCGCGTCACCCTGCGGGACCTCACGGGAACCCGTGATCACTGGGAGGCCACCGTCGTTTCGGCCGCCTTCGAGGGCAAGTCGCGCATCGAACGCCACCGCATCGTGTTCGATGCCCTCGCGGAGGAACTCAAGGGCCCCATCCACGCCCTCACGCTCAAGGCGCTCACCCCGGCTCAAGCCGGCGAGTAGGTAGGTGTCGCGACCGGCGGCGCCGCCCCACGCGCACGTCGCCACTCGGAGTGCCGGCCCACGCGGGCGCCCGCGCGCCGCTACGGCTTCACCACCACGATGCCGTGCATCATGTCCATGCCGCAGGCGAACACCAGCTCCCCTGACTGCGGGGCCGTCACCGCCACGTCGACCGGCTCGCCCAGCGACAACTCGCGTTTGATGTCCGTGCCGGCCACCGTCACGTACCGGCCGCACTCGGTGTCCGCGGTGCGAGTGAACCGCAGCACGAGCCGCTCCCCCGGCTTCGCCTCGATGCGGTTCGGAGCGTAGCCGGTCGGTCCCACTTCGACGGATACGCGCCGGCCGGCGGGGGCGGTCGCAGCCGCCCGATCGGCCGAGGTGCCGTGCGCTCGCCCCTCGCCGCGACCACATCCGGCCGAGGCGGCGCCGAGCGCGCATCCAACGACAATCGCGGTCCAACGCAGCATGTCGCGGAGCGTACACCGGGCCCCGCCGCTCGGCAGCGGCGCGTCGCCGGAAGGGTTGATTGACCCCACTTCCGCGCGCGCCGAGCGCCTGCTCGACCCACGATCTCCCACATGTCGCCCCGGCTCTCGGGTAGCAATCGGGTATCCGACGAAAATCATTACGGAGATGTCTAGCCCGGATCGATCACCGTCTGAAGAGTTGAAAACTCCCACCGGGAGGATCATTGTGGGTTTACGAAAACTTACAAAGGTCCAACCCGGGGGAGCC
>RFGE01000321.1 GCA_003696105.1 Deltaproteobacteria bacterium
CGCACGCGACCGCGGCGCCGCGATCGCGGGTACGATGCGCCCTGCATGAAGATCGACGATTTCGAGTCCATCTTCCGCAGCGCGGTCAAGCCTCGGTATCGCTTTCGCGCGCCCGATCTCGCGTCCGTCGCCGTCGTGACCGACATGGACGCGGCCGGCACCGCGGCGCTCATCGACAAGGTCCGCGCGTTTCTGCGCGCGGCCGATCCGTTCGGTCGAGCCACCTACACCGGAATCGACCGCGATGCGTACGCGGACGTGCCGGACCTGCTCGCGGCCATCGAGCGGGTGCGGCCCGACCTGATCTGCGCCTATCGCAACCTCGGCCGCCGCCACGACCTGCCGTGTACGCTCGGCTCGCGGCTCGACAGCCTCACGCAGGCGGTCGACACGCCGGTGCTCGTGCTGCCGCCGCCCACGCGGGCCAACTTCGACGCGTCGTTGCGCGACACGCGGGCGGTCATGGTCATCGCCGACCACATCACGGGCGACGACCGCCTCGTGAGCTGGGGCGTGACGCTGTGCGCGGAGGGCGGCGCCCTCCTGCTGGTCCACGTCGAGGATGGCGTCGTGTTCGACCGCTACGCAGACGCGCTGTCGAAGATCCCCGACATCGACACGGATGTCGTCGTCGACCGGCTGCGCAGCAAGCTGTTGCAGATGCCTCGCGACTACATCGATTCCGTCGCGGCCGAACTGGCGGCGCACGACGTAAACCAGACGATCACACCGATCGTCGACATGGGTCACGTGGTGACGACCTACAAGCAGCTCGTCGCCAAGCACGAGGTCGACCTGCTCGTCTTCAACACGAAAGACGACCTCCAACTCGCCATGCAGGGGACGGCGTACGCCCTTGCCGTCGAGATCCGCGACCGACCGCTGCTGCTGCTGTAACCGCATTCGCCAACCGGAGCCCCCGATGACGCACGCCGTGTCGCCGATGGTCACGTACCTGTTCGCCGGCCTGCTCGTCGCGATGATCGCGGCGCTGGCGTTCGAGGAAAAACTTCACGCGAAGAAGTCGATGATCACGGGATTGTTCGCGACCGCCTGTCTGCTGATCGGGGCGGTCGCGGAAGTCCTCCCGTTCGACGCGGCGATCGCGCTACCCGGCGGCCATGAGGTGCGGCTTCCCGTATACGTCCCCGCGGTCGACTGGGAGGTGATCGCGATCATCTTTGGCGCCGGCCTGTTCATCGACGTGATCTCGCGCTCCGGGATCTTTTCGTGGACCGCGATCCGCATCACGAAGCTGTCTGGCGGCGACCCGCGCCGCCTGCTCACCTACTACGCGCTGCTCACCGTCGTGTTTTCCGCGGTGCTCAACAACGTCGCCGCGATGATCATCGTCGGCTCGCTCACGGCGGTGAGCCTCGGCAAGCTCGATCGCAAGGATCTGATGCTCGGGTTCCTGCTGACCGAAGGACTGCTCACCAACGTGGGCGGGCTGCTCACGCTGATCAGTTCGGTTCCCAACATCATTCTCGGCAACATGGCCGGGATCAGCTTCGTTTCATTCGTGGCGATCGCGGCGCCGTACGTGGTGGTATGCACGGCGCTCACGGTGTTCGTCGCCGTGCGGCTGTTCGGCATCCGCGCGCTGGCGAGCGACGCCGACCGCGCCAGGGCCGCAGAACTCGTCGCTTCGTTCGACGAAACCGACGGCATCGACAGTCCGCGGTTTTTCAAGCTGTCGTGGCTGCTGCTCGCGCTGTTCATCGTCACCATCGCAACGACCGCGTGGATTCCGTACATCCGCGACCTCGGGATGGGATACGTCGCGGTCAGCTTCGCGATCGTCGCGCTGGTGCGCTACAAGCACGAGGTGGACAAGAGCTACGCGGCGGTCGACTGGGACCTGCTGGCGTTTTTCACGTTCTTGTTCGTGGTGGTGAACGTGATGGAGCACGCGGGCGTGCTCGAGCTGATCGGCGGCGGCCTTCGGGCCTTGCTCGCTCTCGGCGACGCCACCGGCAGCGCCGCGCTGCTGTGGAGTTCGTCGGTCGCCAGCTCCGTCACCGACAACGTGCCGCTCGCGGCCGTGCTCGGCAAGATCCTTGCCGGCCAGGGAGATGCATCGCCCGCGCTGTGGTGGTCCACGATCTTCGGCGCGAACCTCGGCGGCAACTTCACGCCGATCGGCTCGGCGTCGACCGTCGTCGCGGTCGCGATCATTCAACGACACGGCATGCGGATGCCGTTTGGCGCGTTCGTGGTCCGGGCCGCCCCGTTCGCCATCGCACAGCTCGCCCTCGCCACCGCCTACGTCCTGTTGGTCGTGCGGTAAGCGCCGCCGCTCTGGCGCCGATTGGCGCTAACATGCGGCGCACATGCCATCCGTCCAGCTACAAGTCGCGCCCGCCGCGAGCGCCGACGTCGGCAAGGGAGTGGCGCGCCTGAGCGCGGCGGCGATGAAGGCGCTCGGGCTCCGGGGCGGTGAGCCGATCGCGATCACCGGCAAGCGCACCACCGCGGCCATCGCGCTGCCGCCCTACCCCGAGGATGCCGACCTCGACTTCATCCGGCTCGATGGCCTCGGCCGCGTCAACGCCGGCGTCGGCGTGCGCGACGCCGTTACGGTCGCGCGCGCCGACCCGAAGCCCGCGCGCCGCGTGGTGCTCGGTCCCGCCGACCCGCACATGCACCTGAGCGGCTCGGGCGAGGGGCTGCGCCAGACGCTGCTCGGCCGGCCGCTCGTCGCCGGCGATCTGGTGAGCACGTCGATCTATCATCGGCTGGCGACCGACGCGCTGCCCGACGACCTGTTTTCGACCCTGCTCGATCGCCGCGCCTACGGGCTGCAGGAGATCCGCCTGCTCGCAGTCGCCACCAAACCGCAGGGCGTCGTCGTCATCACCGATACGACGGAGATCGTCATCTCGTCGGAACACGTCGACCCGGCCGAGTCACGCGCGGCCGACGTCACGTACGACGACGTCGGCGGTGTACGGGAGACGATCGAGTTGGTGCGGGAGATGATCGAACTTCCGCTCAAACATCCCGAGCTGTTCCATCGGCTCGGCATCGACCCGCCGAAAGGCGTGCTGCTGCACGGACCTCCCGGGACCGGCAAGACGCTGCTCGCGCGCGCCGTCGCCAACGAGTCGGACGCCGCGTTCTTTTCGATCAACGGCCCCGAGATCGTCGGCAGCGCCATCGGCCAGTCGGAACAACAGCTGCGCGCCGTGTTCGAACAGGCCCGCGATGCCGCGCCGGCGATCGTGTTCATCGACGAGATCGACTCGATCGCTCCCAAGCGCGCGCAGGTGACCGGCGAGACCGAAAAGCGGCTCGTGGCGCAGCTGCTCACCTTGATGGATGGCCTGCAGCCGCGCCAGCACGTCGTCGTGATCGGCGCGACCAACATGCCGGATGCGCTCGACGAGGCGCTGCGCCGGCCGGGGCGCTTCGACCGCGAGCTGATCATCGGCGTGCCGGACGCCGACGGGCGCCGGGAAATTCTCGACATCCACACCCGCGGCATGCCGCTCGGCGACAGCGTCGACCTCGACGGGCTGGCGCGCACGACCTACGGGTTCGTCGGCGCGGATCTGGCGGCGCTGTGCCGCGAGGCGGCGCTCGAGACCCTGCGCCGCAACCTGCCGCGCATCGACCTGTCGAAGGAGGAAATCCCGGCCGACGTGCTCGACTCGCTAGAGGTCACAGGCGCCGACTTCCAGCGCGCAACCAAGCGCGTGCAACCGAGCGCGCTGCGCGAGATCTTGATCCAAACGCCGGATGTCGGTTGGGACGACGTCGGCGGACTCGCCGACGTCAAGCGGGCGCTGCGCGAGGGCGTTCAACTGCCGCTCGCGCGGCCGGACGCGTTTCGGCGGCTGGGCATCCGCCCGGCGAAGGGGTTCTTGCTGTACGGCCCGCCCGGCACCGGCAAGACGTTGCTCGCGAAAGCGGTCGCGCGCGAGGCGGAAGCGAACTTCATCGCGGCGCGGTCCAGCGATCTACTGTCGAAATGGTACGGCGAGTCGGAGAAACAAGTGGCCCGGCTGTTTCAGCGCGCGCGCCAGGTCGCGCCGACCGTGGTGTTCTTCGACGAACTCGACGCGCTCGCTCCGCGCCGCGGCGGCGGGCTCAGCGAGCCCCAGGTGACCGAGCGGGTCGTCAACACGCTGCTGGCGGAACTCGACGGGCTCGAGGAGATGCAAGGGGTCGTCGTGCTCGCCGCGACCAATCAGCCGATGCTGATCGACCCCGCATTGTTGCGTCCGGGGCGGTTCGACGAGCTGATCTACGTGCCGATCCCCGATCGCGACACGCGGCTGGGGATTCTGCGGATCCACACCCGCAACATGCCGTGCGCCCCGGACGTCGATCTCGAGTGGATCGCGGACGAGACGCACGGCTACACGGGGGCCGACCTCGAGGATCTCGTGCGGCGAGCGGGCCTGCTCGCCCTGCGCCACAGCCTCGACGTGATGGATGTGCCGATGCCCATTTTCCGCGAAGCGCTCGCGCAGACGCGCGCCTCGGTCACGCCGGCGATGGAGGCCGAGTACGCGCGCGTGGCCGAACAGCTCCACCGCGAGCACGCCACGGTGCGGCGTATCGGGTTCGCGCCGATCGACCGATGACCGGCGCGCACCGAGCGGTGGCGGTCGCGGTGGCGGTCGCGGCGGGCGCGAGCGCCGCGCCGTCGCCCGCGCGCGCCGCCGACGACGGGGATCTGGTGCTCGCCGGGCTCGGCATGGCGGTACCGACGTACTTGCTCGGCGTCGCCGTCCACGAGGGCAGCCACGCGGTCGCCGCCAGGTGGATGGGCTACGAGGTGACGCGGCTGCAGCTGCTGCCGGGCCGCCACCCGCGCACCGGGGTGTTCTACTTCGGCTACACGCAGGTGCGCGGTCGCATGTCGCGGGCGCAACGCACGTGGTTTTTGTTGGCGCCGAAACTCACGGATACGGCGCTGCTCGGCGGGTTCGCCGCCGTCGCGCTCACCGACTCGCTACCCGCCAACGACTACGCCCAGCTGGCGCTGACGGTGCTGGCGACTGGATTTTGGGTCGACTTCGCCAAGGACGTGGTCGCGTGGCGCGCGACGAACGACATCGTTCGCGTGTACGCAGCGCACGGGCTCGCCAGCGAGTGGCAGCGCCTGCCGTGGCGCACGCTGCACTTCGCGCTCGCGGTCGGCGCCGGCTACGCGATCGCGCGGAGCTACGCCGACCTGTTTGGCGGCGACGCGGAAGCCAGCGCGGCCATGCCGATCGCGATCCCGCTGGTCGCGGGCACGTTCTGACGGCGGACCGACGGCGATCACGCGCCGCGCCCGGGCGCCGGTCGGTCCCCCACGGTCTCGAAGTCGGCGGTCGCCAGGACCGCGCGCGCGCCGTCGGCGCCGACGAATGTGACCGCGCCGACCGTCACCGCCACCGCCGCGAGTTCGCCCGCCGCGAGCAGCGACCGGAGGGCTGCCGTCGCCCGATGCCGGCGGGCCGGCGGCGGCTCGCCGACCCACCACACGTCTACGTCGCTCACGGTCCCGGCGGCGTCGACGCGGACGTACGCCGTCTCGCACACTCCGCCGCGCTCGCGCGCCACCGCAATCTCGCACGTGCCGCCGCCGCCGGCGCGGACGTGGACATCGAGCCCGACGATCCAACCGCCGCACTCGAGCGCGTCCGCGAGGGACCGGCCGAGGAATCGGACGCTGCCCGGACCGGTCGCGTGCGCGATGTGTACGCCGGCGCTCACGCGCGACGATGGCAGCAAACGAAGTGCCAACGCGAGCCGCCCGCCGTCGCGGCCACATGGGGACCGGCGGGCCACGCCGTGTCCCGAACCGCCCCACCCGCGGCGACCGGCCCGCCCCATCGCCCGCCGGCGGCGCCCGCGGCGGCGGGCGCACGGGCGGAGCCGCCGACGGGCCGCGTGCAGGTCGCGCGAGCGACCGGCGGCTCAGTCCGCGGATTTCGGTGCGGCGAGGCCGTAGCGCTCGATCTTGCGGTAGAGGGTCTTGCGGTCCAGGCCGAGTACCCGCGCCGCCGCCTTCTTGTTGCCGCCGACGGCCGCGAGCACGTGGGCGATGTACCGCCGCTCCACTTCGTCCAGCGGCACGAGTTCCCGGGTGGGCGCGGCAGGCTCCGGCGGCATCTCGGCCGCGGGGAGCGCCACCTTCGGCGGCAGATCCTCGACGCGAACCTCGTCGTACCGGGTGAGCGCAACCGCGCGCTCGAGGCAGTTTTGCAGCTCGCGGACGTTGCCCGGCCACGGGTACGCAAGCAGCCTCGCGGCCGCGGCCCGCGAAATCCCGGTGACCTCCTTGCCCAGTTCCGCGGCCGCGTTGCGCACGAAGCGCTCCGCGAGCAGCAAGATGTCGCTCGCCCGCTCGCGCAGCGGCGGCACGTGAATGTGGATGACGTTGAGGCGGTAGTACAAGTCCTCGCGGAACGCGCGCCGGCCGACCTCGGCCTCGAGGTCGCGGTTGGTCGCGGCGACGACGCGTACGTCCACCGGCACCTCGACGTCGCCGCCGACGGGCCGCACGCTCCGCTCCTGCAATACGCGCAGCAGCTTGGGCTGCGTCACCAGCGGCATGTCGCCGATCTCGTCGAGGAACAGCGTGCCGCCGTTGGCGCGCACGAACAAGCCGGCTCGCGACTCCTTGGCGTCCGTGAACGCGCCGCGCACGTGACCGAAAAGCTCGCTCTCGAGCAACGTCTCCGGAACGGCCGAGCAGTTGATCGCGACGAACGGTTGGTCGCGGCGCGGGCTGCGATTGTGCAGCGCCCGGGCGACCAGCTCCTTGCCGGTGCCGCTCTCCCCCGTGATCAGCACGGACGCGCGCGTCGCCGCCGCCCGCTCGACCAGTTCGAACAGCGTCTGCATCTGCGGGCTCGTGCCGGCCATCGCCTCGAAGCCGCGCTCCGCTTCGATCTGGCGGCGCAGCCGCGCCAGCTCGAGCCGCGCGTCCCGGTGGCGCGCCGCCCGCCGCAGTCGCGCGACGACCAGGTCGACGGGCGGGTCGCGCGGCAAGAATTCGGCGTCCGCCTCCTCGACGGCGCGCATCACCGGCGCAATCCCCGCCGCCGGCGCGAGCAACACCAACTCGACGCCGGGCTGCTCGGCCGATAGCCGCTGCGCCGGCCCACCCTCATACGCCGTCTCGGCGGGCGCCACCACCAGCGCCCGGTCCGCGCCGGCGAGCGCCGCCCGGACGTCGGCCCACGTAGCCCGCGCCGGCCGCAGGTCGTGCGCGACCAGTTCGTCCCGGCACCGATCGAACAGGTCGTCGGCGTCGACGAAGATCACCGGCTCGGCCATTCGGCGCCAGCCTAGCACCGTCGGCGGCGCGTGCGTCAATGGCCGCCGGCGCGCCGCGCGGCCGACGCCGCGTCGGCCTGGCACGGAACTGGCATTTCGCGGACGGAGTTCATGCCTCCCCGCCAGCTGCGCATCCTGCCGCAACCGGACGACACGACCTGCGGCCCGACCTGCCTCGAGGCGGTATACCGGTTCTACGGCGATCCGCTGCCGCTCGACCGGGTCGTCGCCGAGATCGCGCCCCTGCCCGGCGGCGGCACCCTCGGCGTCGAACTGGCCAACCACGCCCTTCGCCGCGGCTACCGGGCGACGATCTACACGTACAACCTGCAGGTCTTCGACCCGACCTGGTTCCAACCCGCGCGCGACCTCGCGCCGTTGTTGCGCGCGCAGCGCGACCGCAAGCGCGACCACTCGAAGCTCGTGCTCGCGACCGACGCCTACCTGCGGTTCCTGGCCGCGGGCGGCGAGGTGCGGTTCGAAGAACTCGGCCGTTCGCTGCTCGCCCGCCTGCTCACCGAGGGCCCGCTGCTCACCGGCCTGAGCGCCACGTACCTGTACGCGTGTCCGCGCGAGCGCGGCGACGCCTACGACGACATCGGCGGGGTGCCGACCGGCCACTTCGTCGTGCTCACCGACGTCGACGACCGCGACGGCACGGTCGGCGTCGCCGACCCGCTGCACGACAACCCGCGGTTCGGCACCGGCCGGTACCGGGTCGGCGTGGAGCGGCTGATCGGCGCCATCCTCCTGGGCGTCGTCACCTACGACGCCAACCTCGTCGTGCTCCGGCCGCGCGCCGGGGCCTGATTGCACCCGCCATGCCTCGCCGGCTTCTCGTCGCCGAGAACACGCGCGCGTGGACGCTCGCCCTGCCCGGCGTCGACGTCGTCACGGCGCGCGACTACCTCACCGCTCCCGAGTTCGCGCGGCTGCGCAACGCGCGCGTGTTCAACGTGTGCCGCACAAACAGCTACCAGACGGTCGGATATTACGTGTCGCTGCTCGCGGCGGCGCGCGGCCACCGGCCGCTGCCGTCGGTCACGACCATCCAGGATCTGCGCTCGGCGCCGCTCATCCGGATCGCATCCGACGAGTTGCAAGCGGACATCCAGCGCGCGCTCGGGCCGCTCAAGGGCGACACGTTCACGCTCAGCATCTACTTCGGGCGCAACCTTGCGCGCCGCTACGACCGGCTGTGCCACGCGCTGTTCGCGCACTTTCCCGCGCCGTTTCTACGCGCGGAGTTCGCGCGCACCGATCGATGGCGGCTGGAGTCGTTGCGGCCGATCGCAGCCGGCGACATCCCGGACGGTCACCGCGAGTTCGTCGCCGACAGTGCCCGCCGGTTCTTCGCGCGGCCGACCAGCGCGCGCCGATCGGACCACTACCGTTACGACCTCGCGATCCTGTTCGATCCGGACGAAATCGACGCACCGTCGGACGAGCGCGCGATCCGCAAGGTGTGCCGCGCCGCCGAGCGCCACGGCCTGCGCCCGACCCTCATCGGGCGCGAGGACTACGGGCGCGTCGCCGAGTTCGACGCGCTGTTCATCCGCGAGACCACCGCCGTCAACCACCACACGTACCGGTTCGCCAGGCGAGCGGAAGCCGAAGGCCTGGTCGTGATCGACGACCCGACGTCGATCATTCGCTGCACGAACAAGGTGTACCTTGCCGAGGTGTTCGCCCGCCACGGGATCCCCTGCCCGCCGACGCTCGTCGTCCACCGCGACAACGCAGCGTCGGTCGCCGCCGAACTCGGCCTGCCGTGCGTGCTCAAGGCGCCGGACAGTTCGTTCTCGCGCGGGGTGGTGCGCGCTGACACCGAGGCGGAGCTGGAGCGCCATCTCGCTGCAATCCTCGCCGAAAGCGAACTCGCCGTCGCGCAGCGGTTCATGCCGACCGAGTACGATTGGCGCATTGCGCTCCTCGCCGGCCGCCCGCTGTTCGCATGCCGCTACCACATGGTGCGCGGCCACTGGCAGATCCAGCGGTCGTACGCGTCGAACGCGCGCCGCTACGGCCGCGTCGACGCGGTCGCACTGGACGACGTGCCGCCGCGCGTGCTGGCGCTCGCCCGGCGCGCGTGCCGGCCGATCGGCGACGGTCTCTACGGCGTCGACATCAAGCAAGTCGGCTCGCGCGCGCTCGTCATCGAGATCAACGACAACCCGAACCTGGAAGCCGGCGTCGAGGACCGCGCCGAGGGCGATGCGGTCTACGATGCGATCGCGCGCGTGTTCGCGGAACGACTCGACCGCCGCGGGCAGCCGCGGAGATGACCATGGACGATCGCGAGCTACCGCTGTTTTCGGCGTTCGGTATCGAAGTCGAGTACATGATCGTGCGCGACGGCGACCTGAACGTGGCGCCATTGGCCGACCGCGTGCTCGACGCGGCGGGTGCCGACGGCGACACCGAGGTCGAGGTCGGCGACCTCGCATGGTCCAACGAACTCGCCCTGCACGTGATCGAACTCAAGACCAACGGTCCGTCGGCGACGCTCGACGGCCTCGGGCGGACGTTTGCGGATCACGTGGCGCGCGTCGAACGGCTGCTCGCGCCGCACGGCGCGCGGCTGATGCCGACCGCGATGCACCCGTGGATGGACCCCGCCGCCGACACCGCGCTGTGGCCGCATGCCGACGCCGACATCTACCGCGCGTTCGACCGCATCTTCGGCTGCCGCGGGCACGGCTGGGTCAACTTGCAGTCGATCCACGTCAACCTGCCGTTTCGCGGCGATCGCGAGTTCGCGGCGCTCCACGCGGCCTGCCGCGTCGCGCTGCCGATCCTGCCCGCGCTCGCGGCCAGCTCGCCGATCTGCGACGGCCGCGTGCAACCGACCCTCGACACGCGCATGGTGGTGTACCGAGACAACGCCGCGCGCGTGCCGTCGGTCACGGGCGCCGTCGTTCCGGAGCCGGTCTACTCGCGCGCCGAGTACGAGGGCGACCTGCTGGCGCGCATCTACCGCGACCTCGCGCCACTCGACCCGGCCGGCGTGCTCCGGCACGAATGGGTCAACGCGCGCGGCTGCATCGCCCGGTTCGACCGGAGCACGATCGAAATCCGCGTCCTCGACACGCAGGAGTGCGCGCAGGCCGATCTCGCTGTCGCCGGCGCGACGATCGAGACCGTGCGCGCGCTCGTCGAGGAACGGTGGGCTCCGGCCGCGGCGCAGAAGCCGTGGCACCACGCGCGGCTGGCGGAGCTGCTCGACGCGTGCGTGCGCGACGGCGACCGCGCGGTGGTGCGCGACCGCGACTACCTCGACCTGTTCGCGTTTCCCGAGCGGTCGGCCCGCGCCGGCGAGCTGTGGCAGTACCTGGTCGAGGAGGCCGTGAGTCGGGCGGCGGCGTATCCCGAGTGGCGCCGGACGCTCGACATCGTGTGGGATCGCGGGTGTCTCGCGCGGCGAATCCGCGACGCGGTGCAGGCTGGCGGCGCGCTGCGCGACGTGTACGCGCGGCTGTGCGATTGCCTGCGCAACGACATCGCGTTCGTTTGACGCGGCGCACTCCGTCGCGCGGTCGACGCTCACTCCCCCGCGCCGTACAGCGAGCCGATCCCGCGGGTCGCGACCGCCCACATCGTCGCCAGGATCGCCAGGTCCGCGATCGCGCGGCGGGCAACCGCGTTGGGGATGACGAGCCCGTACCTCTCGGCGACGAACCGGAAGTTGCGCAGCAACCGCGATACGTGTGCAGTGGTCACGTCGCCGTGCCAGTAGACGACACGCGACACGATCAGATCGCCATGGCGCCGCAGGAACTCCGCCATGGACAGCGGTGCGACCATCCTCTGATCGCGCGGCCGGCAGATCGCGAGCAAATCGCCGAGGTACTCGTCCCAATGCTCGGCGAGGTCGCGATTGCGCGCGTGGCGCAGATGGCGCACGCGCGCCACCGAGAAGGTGGCGCGCATCGGCACCCGGTTGGTCGGCCGGACGATGCAGCCGTCGTACAGCTCCGGCGGATCGTCCGGGTCGTAGTCGGTGTCGCGATAGACCCAGCGGCGCCGCAGCCGCGGCCACGGCGCGATGTCGAGCACCGGATCGGCGTTGGAATCGACGATCACGAACTGGTCGCGCGCGCAACCGAGCACCGTGATCCAGTGGCCCCAGCCGTCGACGCACAACAGGACCGGAAGCCGCTCCCGCAGCGCGGCGATCAGATCGCGGCGCGCCCGCTCGGCCGACCGGCGGCGGAACAGCTCGAGTTCGGCGCCGTATGCGCGCGCCGCCCGCGCCAGTCCGATCTCGTCCGTGCCCGACCACCAGTGGGTCTTGGCGCGGCGCGCGATGTCGTTTTCGTCGACCATGCGCCCGAGCGCGACGAGGGCGTGCTTGAGCGCGAACGGGCCGCAGCTCCAGTCATTCGGCTGTGGATAGAACCCCATGACCTGTGATGCAAAACGCTACACCGGCTGCAATTCGGCCTGGGCGAAACGCCACACGTGGCCGGCTCAGCCGCGCGGAAGGCCGAGAACGTACGGCCCGATCGCGGTGCACGTGCGGCATGGCGCCTGCAAGGAGCGCGGGTGCGCCACGGTGCGCAGGAGGCATTCGCAATGAAGAACACATGGATCGTGCTGTTCATCCTCTCGCTCGTCGCGCTGTCGGCGCCAGCCTGTAAGGGCAAAAAGGACGAGGGAAAGTCTACGGAGCCGGCCGCACCGGCCGCCAAGACCGCGCCGGCGCCGGCCGCCGCGCCGACGCCGGCCGCCGCGCCGACGCCGGCCGCCGCGCCGACGCCGGCCGCCGCCGACAAAGCCGATGAAGCCGACGACGACGAGGCGGCGGGCGACGACGAGGCCGACGAGGCGGGCGACGAGGCCGACGAGGCGGGCGACGAGGCCGACAACCAGTAGCCGGACGGGCCCAGCCACCCCAGGGGCGCTGCTGCACGAACGGCGACGGGTTTCTTCGCCCCATCGCGTGCGTACGCAACGATCCGTCACGAACCTCCGGCCGCGGCTGCGGAGTCGCCCGCGGCCGGAGGACGCCGCCGCCGGGCATGTGGCCCGCCCGTGCCGCCGGTCGGAGGTACGGCGGTCCGGTTCGTCCATGTCGCTGTCCCCGAGCGCCGCGTTGGCGGCCCTCGGGTTGTTCGCGTGCGCGGGTGGCCCGCCGCCGCCCGCGCACGCACCTCAGCCCGCTGTGGACGCGGGTCATACCGCCGCGCCGGCGTGGACGCTGCGCGGCGAGTTCGAGACCGTGGACGAGGTCCTCGTCGCGTGGGACTCGTACTTCGAGGACTATCTGGTCGATCTCGTCGGCGCCGTCGCCGAGCGCGTTCCGGTCACCATCGCCGCCCCCGCGTACGAGGATCTCGACGAACTGCGCGACGCGCTCGCGACCTACGGACTGCGCGAGCCGGCGGTGCAGTTCGTAGAGCCGCCGGTCGACTCCATCTGGATTCGCGACTACGGCCCGATCGTCGCGCGCGACAACTATGGAGATCCCGTCGTCGTCGATCTGCGGTACGCCGCGGGCGGTCACGACGACGCGTTCCCGGATGCGGTCGCCGGCCCGCTGTGGACGGCGCCGGTCGTCCACGCCGACCTGGACATGGAGGGCGGCAACCTGCTGGCGAACGGGCGCGGCACCTGTGTGACCACCGACCGGGTGATCGAAACTCCGCGGTTCGCGGGGGACGCGGACGCGTTGCGCGCCGCGTTCCGGGATGCATTCGGCTGCGAGCGCACGCTGATCCTGCCGGCGCTCGCGGGCGAGGAGACCGGGCACGTCGACATGTACGTCACGATTCCGGCGCCCGACCGCGCGCTCGTCGCGCAGTTCGACCCGGAACTCGACCCCGAAAACGCCGCGCGCACCGACGACGCCGCGGCCCTGCTGTCGCGCGCCGGGTTCCGGGTGTCGCGCCTGCCGATGGGCTACACGGCCGACGGTGTATTCCGCACGTACACGAACGTGTTGCCGCTGCCGGGCGCCGTGCTCGCGCCGATCTACCCGGACCACCCCGACGGCGAGCACGCCGCCTTCGCCGCGCTGGCCCGCGCCTACCCGGGACGCGAGATCGTGCCGATCGCGGCTACCGAGCCGATGGCGCTGGGCGGGTCGATCCATTGCACGGCCATGGCGGTGATGCGGTAGCCACGGGCGTCGATTCCAGGTAACGTCGCGCGCGTCCGTACCGGAGACGCCCGCCATGCACATCGGCATCCTGTCCCGCAAGGGATCGCTGTACTCGACCCGCCGGCTGCGGGAAGCGGCCGAAGCGCGCGGCCACACGGTATCGGTCGTCGACTACTCCCGCTGCTACATGAACATCACGTCGCACCGGCCGCAGGTGCTGCTCAGCGGCAAGCCGCTGCGGTTCGACGCCGTGATCCCGCGCATCGGCGCGTCGCTGACGTTCTACGGCACGGCGGTCGTGCGCCAGTTCGAGATGATCGGCGTGTTTTCCGCCAACGAGTCCCAGGCGATCGCGCGGTCGCGCGACAAACTGCGCGCGCTGCAGTTGCTCGCCGCCGAGGGAGTGGGGCTGCCGGTGACCGGCTTTGCCCGGTCGACCAAGGACATCGACGGCCTGATCGACGTGGTCGGTGGCGCACCGCTCATCGTCAAGCTACTCGAGGGGACCCAAGGCGTCGGCGTCGTCCTCGCCGAGACCCACAAGGCGGCCGAGTCGGTCATCGCGGCGTTCCGCCAGCTCGACGCCAACATCCTCGTGCAAGAGTTCATCAAGGAAGCCGGCGGCTCCGACATCCGCGCATTCGTCGTCGACGGCAAGGTCGTCGCCGCGATGAAGCGCCAGGGGCCGGAGGGCGAGTTCCGGTCCAACCTGCACCGCGGCGGCTCGGCGACGAGCATCAAGCTGTCGCCCGAGGAACGCAGCACGGCGGTCCGGTCGGCGAAGATCCTCGGCCTGCGCGTGGCGGGCGTCGACATGTTGCGGTCGAACCACGGACCGCTCGTCATGGAGGTCAACTCGTCGCCGGGGCTCGAGGGCATCGAGACCGCGACCGGCGTCGATGTCGCCGGCAAGATCATCGAGTTCGTCGAGAAAAATGCGGCGAGCGGGAGGCGGCGCGATCGCATCAAAGGCTGATCGGCCGGCGCCGTTTTCGTTCGCCGGCGCCGAGGTCAAGCCCGGTCGGGCGGCCGAGTTCGAGATCCCGGTCGCGCGGCTGCCTGCAGGGACGTGGGTCACGATGCCGACCGTCGTCGTGCACGGCCGCCACAAGGGTCCGCGCGTGTGGCTCAACGCGGCGATCCACGGCGACGAACTCAACGGCGTCGAGATCATCCGCCAGGTGCTCGCGGCGGTCGACGCGTCGCGGATGTGCGGGACCGTCATCGCCGTGCCGATCGTCAACGTGTTCGGCGTCATCACCGGCACGCGCTACCTGCCAGACCGGCGCGACCTGAATCGCTCGTTCCCGGGTTCGCGGCGCGGCTCCCTCGCCGCTCGTCTCGCGCACCTGTTCTTCGCCGAGGTCGTGTCGCGCTGCGAGTTCGGCATCGACTACCACACCGGCTCCGCCGGACGCGACAACCTGCCGCAGATCCGCTGCGACGCCGACGACGAGGTCGTGCGCGACCTCGCGTGCGCGTTCGCGCCGCCGATCGTCGTCCACGCCAACGTCCGCGACGGGTCGCTGCGCGCGGCCGCGAACGCCGACGGCAAGCGCGTGCTGCTGTACGAAGCGGGCGAGGCGCTGCGGTTCGACGAGCGGGCGATCGAGCTCGGCGTGGCCGGGACGCTGCGCGTGCTCGCCGCGCTCGGCATGGTGCCGGACGGCGCCGGCCGCCCGGCGCAACCGCCGCCCGTGTCTCGCAAGACCGCCTGGGTCCGTGCGAGCCGCAGCGGCTTTTGCCACCTCGCCGTCGACCGCGGCCATCGCGTGAGCGCCGGCGACATCGTCGCGCGGATCGCGGACACGCACGGCCGCCGCACCGTCCCGGTGCGCACCAAGCTCGGCGGCGTCGTCATCGGCTGCTTGCGCACCGCCGTCGTCCACCGCGGCGAGGCCGTCGTTCACATCGCGGAGGTCGCCGCATGAGCCCACGCGACAAGCGGGTCGTCGGCTGGCGCGAATGGATCCGCCTGCCCGACCTCGGACCCGCGCTGGTCAAAGCCAAGGTGGACACGGGGGCGCGCACGTCCGCGCTGCACGCCACCGACGTCGAGATCGTGCGCACGCGCGCCGGCGAGGTCGTGCGGTTCACCTGGTGGCCGAAGCAACGGACCCATCGCGGCGCGGCTCGCGCAACCGCGCCACTGGTGGGCTACCGCGCGGTGACGAGTTCGAGTGGCCACACCGAACGCCGGCCGGTGATCCGCACGCGCGTCGACATCGGCGGCGACGTGTGGCCGATCGAACTCACGCTCACGCGCCGCGACGTGATGGGTTTCCGCATGCTGCTGGGCCGCCAGGCCCTTCGGGGCCACGCGATCGTCGACCCGGCGCGGTCATTCGTCACGCGCAAGGTGCGCGCGACGCGAAAGGCACGCGATGGCTGAAACGACCACGTGGTGGGGGACGTTCACGGTGCCGCATGGGACGACCGGACAGTGGCAGGTCGGCCCGGCGCGCGTGTGGATTCAGCGCCTCGAGGGCGAGTGGCGCGTGGCGTCCGACGTATCGGCCGACCCGGACGGCGACCGCGCTCGCGTGGCCCTGCCCGTGGCCCCCTCGGCCGAACCGATCGACCTGCTCGCGTTCGACACGCTCGCGCGCTTCGGCGTATCGGACCGCGCCGAGGAGATCGTCCTGCAGCCGCAGCTCGCCGACCGGCCGGTGGTCACCCGCCCGGAGCGGCCGTTCTTCATTCCGGCCGGCGAGCGCGTGTCCACCTTCGTCGGCAGCCCACTGTGGCTGCGGATCCTCGAATCCGGCGGCGGCGGCGGCGCGATGCTCACGGAGTTCCCGCTCGTCCGCCCGTCGGATACGTGGTTCGGCCCCAACCCGACCGACGGCGAGCTGTGTTACGCGAGCCGGACCACCTGCCGGCTGCGCCTCGACGAGATCGTGCGGCGGCCGCATCGCGCGATCACCCGCGTCACCATCACGAACCGCTCGGCCAACCCGCTGCGACTGGAGCGCATGAAGGTCCCCGTCGGCGTCCTCGGCCTGTACGCCGGCGACGACGTGGCGCTGTGGACGCAAGACGTCGACCTGGCGGTCGAGGCAGACGGCGACGTCGTGCCGCTCACGGTGCGCCCCGGCCCGCCCGAACTCGCCGGGGGACCCGCGGTGGCGCCGCCGCGCCGGCAGCCGGAGGCGCGCTCGGTGTTGCGCGCGTTCAGCTCGCTGTTCGGCTGAAGGTCGGAGCCCTCCGGAGATGCGCGCGGCCCCGCGGATCGGGTACGGTCGCGGCCGGCGGTAGCGAAGCATGAGCGCCCTCACCGATACCCTGCGCAATCTGCTCGAACACGACGCGATGCGCGACGCTCTGCGCGCGGCGGCCATCCTGGTCGCCGCGGCGGTCGCGGTCCGGCTCGTACGGCGTCGCCTGCGCCGCGGCGCGCTGCACGCCCGCAGCAACGTGCTGCTGCAGCGCGTCGTCGGCGCGACGATCTACGCCGTCGGCGTCGCGTGGGCCCTGTCGGAACTCGGCCTGAACCTCGGCGTCCTGCTCGGTGCGGCAGGAGTGCTCACCATCGCCGGCGGGTTCGCGGCGCAAACCGCCGCATCCAACCTGGTGAGCGGTCTGTTCCTCATGGTCGAGCGGCCGTTTCAGATCGGCGATGTCATCCAGGTCGGCTCGAACACCGGCGAGGTCATCGCCATCGACCTTCTGTCGACGAAGCTGCGCACGTTCGACAACCTGTACGTGCGCGTGCCGAACGAGACCGTGCTCAAGTCGGAAGTCACCAACGTCACCCACTTCCCGATTCGCCGCTACGACATGAAACTGGGCGTGTCGTACGGGGCAGACCTGGAAGCGGTGCGCGACGCGCTGTTCGCCGTCGCGGACGCGAACCCGCTGTGCCTGACCGAGCCGGCGCCGCTGCTCATCATCCTCGGTTTCGGCGAGTCGTCGATCGACCTGCAGTTTTCCGTGTGGGCCGCGCGCGACCAATTCCTGGCGATGCGCAACTCGCTGCACGACGGAGTCAAGCGCGCGCTCGACGAACGCGGCATCGAGATCCCGTTCCCGCAGCGCACCCTGCACGTCGCCGCGGGCACGCCACCGCTGCCCGTACGCCTCGCACCGGGCGAGGACCGGCCTGCCGGGCCGGTGTAGGCACGACCACCCGGGATCGGTACGGGTGTCCGTGTAAGCGATCCCAGGGTTATTGCAGAATCACGCAAAGATTTTGCCGCGTCGCGGCTAATTTACCCCACGGGAGTGCCGGCCAAGTAGGGGAACTCCTGTTGTGGCCCCAGGGGCGCGCTCTTTGCTCCATCCTGGACGCAGGAGGTCACCGTCGATGCGAACACGTTCCCTGCTTTGCGCCACGTTCTTGCCGCTTGCGCTCACGGTTCCCGCCGCCGCCCAGATGGACATGGGTCACGGCGGCCATGGCGGCCACTGCCCCGACGACGCCGTCGCCCAGCCGATCCTGTCAGTCGGCGACTTCGACGGCAGCGGCCGGGTCAGCCTGTGGGATATCGTCATGTACGCCCACCAGCGGCACGAAGGCTACGAGGCGATCTACGACCGCAACGCCGACGGGCGCCTCGACCGCTGGGACATCCTCGAGGTGATCTTCGACTGCGGCGCGGAGTCGACGGAGTTCGACCGCCAACTCGTCGAGCTTTTCCACCGATACAAGAAGTACCGGGACATCGACGCGGCCATCGCCGACGGCTTCCGCCCGTTCACGCAGGAACTCGCCGGCCATGGGTTCCACTACGCGCGCATGCCGTTCCTCGTGCGGCCGGACGGCACGATGGATCCCGATTACGAGAACATCCTCGACGAGACCGTCGACCCGCTCGAACCGGAAGGACTCAACTATGACGAGAACGGCAACCTGGTGGCCGTATTCCACTACCACGGGATCAACGTGCTGGATTGGGTGCTCGCCAACCGCGCAGGCAACACCGCCGCGGTGCAGGCGCTCGCGGCGCAGTCGATGGCCATGTCGGACCCGACAGGGCCGAAGCCGGATGCATATGCATCGGACGACGAGATGTGGCACACCCACTGGGGGCCGTGCTTCGACGGCCTCGACTACGTAGCGATGACGTTCGACCCGACGATCACGCCGACCTTCCTGCAGCCTCTCACCCAGGAGGAATGCTTCCTGACCGCGGCCGCGTCGCAGGGCACATCGCAGCCGAAGCTCGGCTGGCTGCCCGCGTTCAACATGATGCACGTGCGGTTGTTCAAGCTCAACCGGTGTGGTCTGTTCGCCGGCACGGACCCGGACGTGTCGCCGGACGCGCCTCCGGAGCCGTTCCTGCAGACGTTCGAGGAGTGGCTGGCCAAGATGCTCGGCGGAGCGTAGGCCGGGGCATCCGCGGTAACCGGCCATTGGGCACAGGCGCGTCGGCGCGGGCACGTATCGCGCGTGCAGATACGTGGCCGTTGCGCGCGAGGACATCCGCCGAAGATCGCCCGCAGGTCGCGACCGCAGCCCGCGGCGAGGCGCAACGGCGTCTTGGCGCACCGAGCGGGGCCGCGGATCGGCCGGCGCGGCCGATCCGCGCGCCGTCAGCTCCGGGCGGCGCCGAGCACCGGCGTCGCGCCCGCGGGCGGCGCCTCGCAGCGCCGCACGCAAAACCGACGCCATCCGACGCCGTGCGCGTCGAGCACCCGCGCGGTCGGTTCGCTCACGTACCAGCACACGAGCCCGTCACCCGCGGCAGGCGCCTGGACGATCTCGAGGGACGCCGCCTCCGGCAGCGCGGCGCACTGCTCGGCCAGCCGCGCGTCCTGCCACGCCATCACCACGTCGTCGCCCGAGAACTCGAGGACGTACCAGTCCACGCGTCCATCGTCGCCGACTAACGGGGGCGTCTACTTGATTTCGGTCAACGACTGGGCAGCGGTTGCGTATCGGCGCGGCGGCCATTGGGGGCCGAGGAACACAGACGCGCTGCGTGTGCGGATCGAAACGTGCGCGCGGCGGGCCCGTCCCGTACCATCGCGACGTGCCGCTGCCGCCGCCCAAGTCACACTCCCGCCACGGCACCGGCGGCGTGCGCGCGTTTCGCATCGCGTGCCGCACCGCGCACATCGTCGGCTCGTGTTTCCTCGTCGGCGGCCACGCCTACGGCGCCAGCCGCGACGCGCTGATCCCGTGGCTGATCGCGACGGTCGCCAGCGGCGCGCTGCTCATCGCGTCCGATCTGCGCGAGAGCCTCCAGTGGTTCCGCGAACTGCGCGGCGTGGCCGTGCTCGCGAAGGCGTCGCTGTTGCTGCTCGTTCTGGCGTGGTGGCAGCACCGGGTCGCGATTCTCGTCGCGGTGATCGTCGTCGGCTCGGTCGTGAGCCACATGCCCGGCCGGTACCGCTACTGGGTCCTGTTCGGGCCGGACCGGCGCGCTGCGGGCGCCGACACCGCTGGCGGCGGCGCGCGGCGGACGTAGGCGCATCCGGTCGACCGCGCGCCGTCGCTCGTTGGTGAGTGCGCCTACAACTTCTTGTGTGTGCCGTCGCAGTACGGCGGATTGCCGGTGCGCTTGCACTGGCACAGGGCGACTTTCTTTTTCTCGTCGAGCGAAAACTCCATCGGCGAGAACTCCGTCCCCTGATGCGAGCCGTCGCAAAACGGCTGGTTCTGCGACCGCCCGCACCGGCACCAGTAATAGGTACCGGGTTCGAGTTCCATGACGGCGGGGACCTTGGCAGCGATGACGGGTTCGGACATGGGCACCTCCGGGTTGCGGGCGGCAGCGCAACGTGCCGCACGAACGGCAAGATAGGTCTCCCGAGCAATCGAATCAACCGCAATAAATCGATTCAAAATATCGAAAAAATCGACCAATCAACGCCGACGCCGCCGGATGGCCGGCGCGCGCGCGTCGGCCGGCGAGCGAGCGCGCGCGCCGCGCCGGTCAGCGGCCGGCCACACGAGCGAGCGCGCGAACGACGTCGTCGCCCCGGACCGGCTTGGGGAGGAACTCGACGCCGTCGAGCGAGGCGTCCTGCACCGCCGCCAGGTCGGCCGCGTAGCCCGACACGAACACGACCCCACATCCGGGCCATCGGCGCCGCACGTCGTCGGCCAGCGCCACGGCGCTCACCGTCCCCGGAGTCACGACGTCTGACAGCAGCGCGTCGATCCCCCCGCCCGCCGCGGCGCGACCGTGCACCCACGCGAGCGCCTCCTCCGCCGACGACGCCGCCTTGGCCACGACGCCCCCCGCGCTCTCGATGGCGCGGACGAAGCTGCGGCGCACGGCGGGGTCGTCCTCGACGAGCAGCACGTGGCGCCCGGCGATGCCCCCCGCGGACCGCCGCGCCCCGGCGACATCCGGGGCCGCGGCCGGACGGGCCTCCGATCCCTCGGGTAGGTAGACGCGGAACACGGCGCCGCCGCCCGGCTCGTTGTGGACCGTCACGGCGCCGCCGTGCTGCGCGACGAGGCCGTGCACGGTCGGCAGGCCGAGGCCGCTGCCGGCCCCCGGCGGCTTGGTCGTGTAAAACGGCTCGAAGATGCGCGCGACCTCCGCCGGCGCGATCCCCGGCCCGGAATCCGCGACCTCGACGACCGCGTACCGCCCCGGCTCGACGCGGTCCGGACAGCCGACGACCGGCGCGTCCACCGAGACGGCGCGGGCGGCGAGTCGAATGCGGCCCGGCGCCGGCCCGATGGCGTCGCGCGCGTTGACGACGAGGTTGAGCAGGATCTGGTCCAGGTGCGCCGGCGGCACGATCGCGACGACGTCGCGCTCGACGTCGAAGTCGAGGTCGATGGACTCGGGCAGCGTGCGCACGAGCAGCGGCCGCAAGCCGGCGAACGCCGAGCCGAGCGGCGTGGATGTCGCCGAATCCGGCTCGCGGCGGCCGACCGCGAGCAACCGGCGGGTGAGATCCGCTCCGCGCTCGGCGGCCTGCTGAATCGCCTCGGCCTGCTCCCGCACGCGGTCGTCGGCCGCGTGCGCCAGCAGCTCGTGACTGGTGAGCATGATGACGGTCAGCAGGTTGTTGAAGTCGTGCGCCATCCCGCCGGCGAGGCGCGCGATCGCCTCCATCTTTTGCGCGACCATGAGCTGCTCGCGCGTCTGCTCGAGCCGCTTTTGTTGTTCCCGCAACGCCTCCGCCGACTCCCGCTCGCGCGTGAGGTCGCGCAGCAGCCACACGCGATCGCCGCACTCGCCGGCCGGATCCGACGTGACGTGGTACCAGCGGTCGCCGCACTGCACGGTGACCTCGTAGCGGCTCGCCGCGTCGGGCGGCGCGGCGGCGGCCAGCGGCGGGCACACCGTCGCCACGGGCACGCCGGCCAGTTCGGCCTGGCCGCGCCCCGCCAACTCGGCGAACGCGCGATTGGCGTGGACGATGACGCCGTCGCCGCGGGTCACCACGACCGGGTCGCGCAGCGCGTCCAGCGGCTGGCGCCCGCGCGCGGACCGCGCGGCGTCGCGGCTCCGCAGCAGCGCTCGCACCTGGGCCAACAGGACCGCCGGGGCGACGGGCCGCGCGAGGTAGGCGTCGGCGACCGCGACCGGCGGATCCGCGGGTCCGACCACGGCGAGCACCCGCGGGGAGCCGCCCCCGCCGGGATCCCACGCGGGCGCGCCGCGCGCCGCACCCGCGGCGTCGTCGACGATCACCACGTCCGCGCCGCCCGCGCCCGCCGCGCCGGCGCGCGACTGCCGCTGCACCCGGTAGCCCGCATCCGCGAGCACCTCGGCGATTCGCGTCCCCTCGTCGCCGGGCACGGCGACGACCACGACGGGTGGATGCGTCCCCGTCACGGATCCCTCGCGCGCGCGCCCGCGCATCCCCAGCGCGTGTCCCGTGGCCCCGCCATGCCGCCCGACGGATCATCGTGCCGCAACGGGTGCCGCGTCGCAATGGCCGTTATGCCTGCGAACCCTTTTCGGATGCCGCGGCTCTCACCGAGCGTGTCGGACCTGCTCGTGATTCTCGCGGTCGCCGCCGCATGGGTGGCGATCCAGACGTGGATTCTCCCGCGGCTCGGCGTCCCGACGTGAGCGGTGCCGGCGCCGCGCCGGTCGGCGCGGGACGGCGACGGCGATGCGACCGCCGACGGAGCACGCCCGCGCGGCTGACCGCGGGCCGCGCGCGCGGCCAGGCCGGCCGCGCGGCGCCGGCCTCACGAACCGTTTTGGCTCCCCGCGGCTCTAACGAAGCATGAGCATCCCAGCGCTGAAAAAAGACCTGAACTGCACCTACGAAGAGGCGCTCGCCCGCGTGCCGGAGGCGCTCGCCGCCGAGGGGTTCGGCATTCTCACCGAGATCGACGTCCGCGAGACGCTCAAAAAGAAGCTCGACGTCGACTTCCGGCGCTACAAGATCCTCGGGGCGTGCAATCCGCCGCTGGCCCACCGCGCGCTGAACACCGATCTGGACGTCGGCGTGCTGCTGCCGTGCAACGTCGTCGTCTACGAGAACGACGCCGGCAAGGCGTCGATCTCGGCGATGGACCCGGTCGGCGCAATCGGCGCGTTCGGCGGCGCCCAGCTGCAGGAACTCGCCCGCGAAGTCCGCGCCAAGCTCGACCGCGCGCTCGAGTCGCTGGCGTAACCGGGACTGCCGCGGCGCGTGCGGCCGACAGGTCGCGGTCGGCGCCGCCCGCGACGATCCGAATGCGCCTCGGCGCCGCTGTCGCACGACCTCTCCATCGTCAGGAGAGAACATGCTGACGCTCTACCACCGCCCCGCCTGCCCGTATTGCATGCGCGTCCGCCTGTTGTTGGCGCGCAAGGGCGTCGCCTTCGACACCGTCTCGGTCCCGCCGGGCGCGAAGCCCGAGGCGCTGCTCGCCCGCAATCCGGCGGGCACCGTGCCGGTTTTGGACATCGGCAGCGACGCATTCGCCGAGTCGCTGGTCATCGCCGAGTACATCGAGGACCGGTTCCCCGAACCGGCGCTGCTGCCGGGCGACCCGGCGGCGCGGGCGCGCGCCCGCCTGCACGCGCTGCACTGCGACCGCACGCTCGCGCCGGCCGTGCGCGCGCTGGCCGAGGCGGAGTCGGACGCGGACCGGCGCGCGGCCGGCGCGGCGATCGCGGACGCGCTCGGCCGGTTCGACGCGGCGCTGGCGGCGGCGCCGTGGCTCGCCGGCGCCGCGCCGGGCTGGGCCGACCTGGTCGTGGCGCCGTGGGCCGCTCGCGCCGCCGCGCTCGGCGCCGCCGATGCAGCCGAGCTGCCGGCGCGGGCCGCCGCGTGGATCGGGCGCCTCGCCTTCCTTCCCGACGTCCGCGCCGAAGCGGCCGCCGCCGGTTGGCTCGGCGACGCCGCCGCGTGACCGGACCGTCACCGGCGGCAGGCCGCGGCGGCGTCACGCGGCGGCCGCGGCGGCGCGCTCCCTCGCCGCCAGCGCGAATCCGGCGGACACGAACGCGGCGGCGACAAACGCCCACGCCGTGAGGTGGCCGAACTCGATCAGCGCGTTGCCGACCAGCGGCGCGACGATCATCGAGACGGAACTCAGCGACTGGGTGAGCCCGAGCACCACGCCCTGCTCGTGGCGGCCGACCGCCTGCGTGATCCGGCTGGTGATCGCCGGCCGCAGCACGCCGTTGCCGAACGCGGAGATCGTCGCGACGACGCCGAGCGCGGTGACACCGTGCGCCAGGCCGAGGCCCGCGTACGCGATCGCCGCCGCGAAGAACCCCGCGACGATCAGGCGCGCTTCGCCGAACCGCGTCACCATCGGCCCGAGCAGCTTGCCCTGCAAGATGATGCCGAGGAAGCCGACGTAGGCGAACACATAGCCGACCTCGCGCGCGCCGAACGGCGCGCCGTGCCACGTGAACCGCCGCTCGCAAAACAGCGCGAAGCCCGACGTGAACGTCGAAAACGCGAACACGAACGCGAAGAACTGAGCCAGCAGGCGCGCGAGTTCGGGCCGGCGGAAGTAGTCGGCGTAGGCGCGCCACTCGAGAACGCCCAGTCGCCGGCCGCCGGGCCCCGCGTCGCCGCCGTCGCCGGCCGGTGCCGGCGGCGGGCCGGACGGCAGCAGAGTGTAGGTCGCGACGATGCTCGTGAGCGACAGGCCGGCCGCCGCGAACACGGGCACGTGCAAACCGAACTGCGACAGGTACCCAGAGACCGCCGGGCCGACCAGGAAGCCGATGCCGAACGCGATGCCGATGATCCCGAACGACCGCGCGCGATCCTCCGGCCTGGTCACGTCCGACACGTACGCCTGCGCGAGCGACAGGTTCCCGGCGGTGATGCCGTCGATGATGCGCGCGACGAACAGCAGCGGCAGCGACTGCGCGAAGGCCATGAGCAAGAAGCCGCCGAACGTGCCCGTCTGGCTGACGAGCAACATCGGCCGCCGGCCGACGCGATCGGAGATGCGACCGAGAATCGGCCCGGACACGAGCTGGCAGGCGGCGTAGCTGGTGATGAGCAGGCCGACGACGAACGGGCTCGCGCCGAACCGCTCCGCGTAAAACGGCAGCAGCGGCAAGATGATCGTGAGGCCGAGGATGTCGACCAGCACGATGAGGAAGATCGGCAGCAGCGGCGACCGGCGAGACAACGGACCGTCAGTGTACGCACGGGTGGCCCTCGCGGCGCAACCGGCCGCGGCGGCGCCTTCGTCCCCGCGCGTGCCGGCCGGGCCGCGACGCCGCCGCGCCTCCGTTCGCGCGCGTGCCGGCCGGGCCGCGCCGCCGCGCCTTCGTC
>RFGE01000322.1 GCA_003696105.1 Deltaproteobacteria bacterium
CCGCTAGGAGGCTGTTGCGCATAGGCGCGCCAGCGAGGTTGCGAGATGCGAGGCGAGGTTCGGCGCACGCCCGTAGCGCACGAGGGCGCGTATCATCATACGGTACCGAAGGGCGCGAGGACGTACGCCGAAGATCGCCCGCAGATCGCGACCGCAGCCAGCGGCTATGCGCAACAGCCTCCTAGCCGCCGGCTTGGTCGCGGGCCCGCTGTCGTGGTACGCAACGTGCGGCCCTCGTCGCCCGCCCCACGCCCATGGCCCGTCCCGTCATCTCCGTCGTCACCCTCACGTGGAACAGCGCCCGGTTCGTCGACCCGCTGCTCGACACGCTGCTGGCCGATGCCCGCGCCTCGGACGTCCCGATCGAGGTGATCGCGGTCGACAACGGCTCGACCGACGACACGGTCGAGCGCCTCGCGCGCCACCGGGACCGCCACCCCGAGGTCCAACTGGTGCCGCTGAGCCGCAATCACGGCACCACCGTGAGCCGCAACATCGGCATCCGGATGGCCCGCGGCGACTACGTCCTCGTGCTCGACAGCGACACCGAAATTCCACCGGGCACGCTGCGGGGGTTGGTCGACGCGCCGGCCCGCATCCCCGATCCCGATCGCGTCGGCATCATCTGCCCGCGGCTGGTCTACCCGGACGGTGGGTTTCAGGAGTCGGCGCGGCGGTTTCCCACCGTGCTCACGAAGGTGTACCGCCTGCTCGACATCGAGCGGCTTCGCGCGCGCAACGAGTCGATCGACGCGGTGCTCGCCGGCGAGACGACCCCGGTGGACTACGCGATCTCCGCCTGCTGGCTCGTTCCGCGTACCACGTTCGACCGCGTCGGTCTGCTCGACGAGACGATCTTCTACTCGCCCGAGGACGTCGAGTTTTGCGCGCGCTGCTGGCGGGCCGGCCTCGCCGTCTGGTACTACCCGGCGGTACAGGTCGTCCACAACTGCCAGCGCATCACCAACAAGCGGCCGCTTTCGCGCATGGGGCTGAGCCACGCCAAGGGTCTGGTGCGCTATTGGTGGCGCTACCGCGCGTTCTGGTCGCCGCCGCGCGGCATCCACCGCGAGCCGGATCGCGGCTGACTCACACCACGTCGATGAGCGCCGGATCGAGGGTTCCGGATCCGTAGACCTGGCGGTAGTAGCGCAGGAACTTGACCACGCGCGACTGATCGTCGTCGAGGTCGTAGATCGCCTTGCGGGCCCCCGCGATCGGCATCAACAAGTTGCGCACGCACCAGGTGTCGATCGCGACCGGATCGGTGCCGGCGACGACCGTGCGCGTGCGAAACGCCGAGTCGGCCGCCAGGCGGATGTCCTCCCGCTCGCCGTCCCACGCGGCGCCGCGCGGCCCCGGCGGCGTCGCCGCCACCCACTCGGCCACCGTGACGATCAGGTCGGGCGCGCGCACCTCGCGGGCGAACTGGGCGAGCGGCCCGGCCATGCGCCACTTCGCGTTCGGGCTGCCGAAGTGGTGGACGGACAGGTAGTCCTGCACGCGCGGGTCCGTACCGAGCCGGCCGGCGCTCATGTCGACCACGCCCATCGTCGACTTGCACGCGCCGGTGAAGCCGGTCGCCTCGTGCTCGTTGGCCGTCGTCATGTTGATCCACGTCAGCTTGCGGCCCGCGGACTCGACGCCGCCGTCCGTGCGCCGCAGCGCGCCCCGGCGAAAGTCGACGATCAGTCCGCTCACCGGCGAGGTGAACACCGGGTACGTCAGCGGCGTCTGCGCCCAGTCGACCCAACTGCGCTTGACCCGGAACGCCGCGTCGAAGTCCCACACGTAGCCGTCGCGGATCTCGCCCGGCGCGATCGGGCCCCGGCCGTCGCCGCCGTAGACGCCGTGGGCGTGGTCGGGATCGTGCCAGTGGTCGCCGGACAACGCGCTGAGGCCGGCATCGACGAGGCCGACGAATCCGACCGGCTTGCCGCGGAAGTAGTCGATCAGGTCGCCGAGCCGGGTCATGCCGGGCACGTCCACGTTGCGCTCGCTCGGGCGCGTCCACGCGCGCGACAGGCCCGAGCCGTCCGGCAGGCGAAAGTGGGTGTTTTCGAACACGACGATCTCGCCCGCGAAGTCCGGCCGCTCGAGCACGTGCTCGATCATGCGCCGGACCGCGGCGACGTTCGTCATGCCCTGGTTCCACCACTGCGCGCTCACCTTGATCAGCACGACGTCGTCCTTGCCGACGATCGCCCCGATGCCGCCGAGCTTGTCGACGACCGCGTCGATGTTGGCCGCGGGGCCCGCGCCGGCCGCCACGTACAGCGTGCGCCGGTCGCGCTGCGGATCGTGCGGCACCAACGGCGGGGTGGCGGCGAACGACGGCAGGCGCGTCCACGCCGACAGCCTGGCGCGCAGCTTCCGGCGCAGCGCGAACGCGACGCCGGCGAGCCCGACGGCGCCGGCGCCGCCGGCGAGCAGCGCGCGGCGCGAGATGCCGCCGCGCTCGCCCGCGCGCAGGAG
The DNA here is from genome assembly GCA_003696105.1 of Deltaproteobacteria bacterium. NCBI lineage: Bacteria > Pseudomonadati > Myxococcota > Myxococcia > Deltaproteobacteria bacterium. The sequence goes on from RFGE01000322.1 coordinate 2,476, forward strand.
GGAACGGTTGGACGGTGTCGAGGTTCGGGTGGTCATGGTAGGACTCGGCGCGAGATGGAGCACGAGGCAGACACGCCGCCGCCAAGCATAACGCGCCGCCGCGGCGCCGCCAGCCGGAGGTTCGCGCCGTGAGGCTGCCGGGCGCCGCGCCGGCGACCAAGCTCGCGCTGGCGACCGCCGAGGTCGTGCGCGCGCGACTGCAGGGCGCGCTGCGGCGGCCGCGGCCGCCGGTGCCGGACGCGGCCCGGCCCGAGGACATCCCGTCGGTGGCCATCGCGGGCGCCCACGACCGGGTGCTGGCCGAAATCGACCAGGACGGGTTCGCGTTCGCCGTCCACCCCGCCGACGAGCCGTACTTCAACCGCCGGGCCGACAGGCTGCGCAAGCGCCGGTACGAACTGCACGTGGTCCTGCACCGCGGCGCCGTGTGCGTGCGCAAGTCGTTCCGCCGCCAGGACGAACTCGCGAGCGTCGCGACCCGGGCGTGGGGCGCGCTCGGGCTGCTGTTTTTCACCGAGGCGGCGGCGCTGCTGCGCCTCGACGACGCCGGCTGCGCGCCGCGGCTGCGCGACGTACACGTCCCGTCGCAGACCCTGTACATGGACTACATCCACGGCGAGACGCTCCAGCGGCGGTTCGCCGCCCACACGCCGGGGCTCACCGACCTCGACGGCGCGAGCGACGCGATCGACGACCCGGACCGCGAACGCCGCGAGCACGCCGCGTTCGCCGCGCACGCCGACGAGGCGTTGCGCGACGCGATCGCCGGCCTGATGCGCGCGATGACCGACCGCGGAGTCGCGCCGATGGACATCAAGCTGGGCAACGCGATCGTCGGCGCCCGCACCGGCGCCGTGTACTGGATCGACTTCGAGCTCGCGGCGCTGCGCGGCGCCGCCGGCTACGCCCGCCACCTGGCCGAACACCGCCGCCGCGTCGCCACGTGGTTCGGCGTCCCCGCGTGATCGGCGGCACGCGCCGCGGCCTGGCGGCCCGCGCGCCCGCGTGGTACACGCGTGGTCGCCATGCGCATCTCCCTCCCGTTTGCCGCGACGGCGGCGCTCGCGGCGCTCGCGTGCGCGTCCCCCGACGGCGCGTCCGGCGGCGGCGATGCGGGCAGCTTCACGCCGCCGATGGCGGTCGCCTGCGAGCACACCGGGTCCGGAACGGTCTACGACGTCGGCGACGGCCAGCCCTACCCCGCGCTCGGCGACGTGCCCTGGTACGCGCTCGGCCCCGGCGACACGGTGCGCGTCCACTGGCGCGCGCAGCCGTATCGCGAAAAGGTGCTGCTGTCCAACAGCGGCGCGCCGGGCGACCCGATCCGGCTGTGCGGCGTACCGGGGCCGGGCGGCGAGCTGCCGGTGATCGACGGCAACGGCGCGGTGACCAGCCCGAACCAACACTGGCACCCGTACCTGCCGCTGCAAGACGCCGCCGTCGTGATGGTGACCGAGGACGACGACGACCGCTACGGCACGCGCACCGAGTACCTCGCGATCGAGGGGCTCGTGATCCGCGGCGCCTACCGCGACTACACCTACACCAACTCGCAAGGCGACGTGCGCAACTACGACAGCTTTGCCGCCGGGCTGTACATCACCCACGGCGCCCACATCGACGTGCGCGGCAACGTGTTCACCGACAACGGCCTCGGTCTGTTCACGCTGTCGAAGGACGAGACGGACGCCCACGTCACCGAGGACATCCTGATCGAGGGCAATTTGTTTTCCGGCAACGGCGTCGTGGGCGAGGAAGCCCGACACAACTGCTACACGCAAGCGCTCGGGGTGGTCGTGCAGTTCAACCGGTTCGAGCGCCTGCGCGACGGCGCCGGCGGCGGCAACTACAAGGACCGGTCGGCGGGCACCGTCTTCCGCTACAACTGGGTCGAGGGCGGTGCGCGCCAGGTCGACCTCGTCGACGCCCAGGAGCACGTCGACCACGCCCTGGCCGATCCGCGCTACCGCGAGACGTTCGTCTACGGCAACGTGATCCTCAACGACGAGGCGTCAGGAGACGGCGGCCACATCGTCCACTACGGCGGCGACACGCTCGGCTTCGAGCAGAACTTTCGCAAGGGCACGCTGTACTTCTTTCACAACACGGTCGTCACGTCCGCCGACGCGGACGACCGCTATCGCACCGCGGTCATCGAGGTGTCCACGAACGACGAGACGGTCGACGCGCGCAACAACGTGATCGTCCGCCACGGAACGACCCACCTCGCGCTCGTCGGCCGCGACGGGCAGCTGCACCTGGGCGTCAACTGGGTGAGCGACGGCTACTGGACGGCCTACGAGGACTTCCGCGGCTCGGTCGACGGCGAGGCCAACCTGATCGCCGGCGCCGACCCGGGGCTGGACGCCGACCTCCGGCCGGTGGCGGGGTCGCCGCTGATCGACGCCGCCGGCCCGCTGGCCGACGGCGCGCCGCCGGTGGACGCCGAATATGCGCCGCCCGCGACCGGCCAGCCGCGCAGCGTGCGCGGCGCGGCGATGGATCTCGGCGCGTTCGAGGGCGGCTGACGCCGCCGCGCCGCGCAGCGGGCCGACCGTCAGCGCGCGACGCGCTCGTACAGCGCCGCGTGCCCGCCGATCATCGCCTCGCGCGAGTAGCGCTCGGCGATGTGCGCGCGCGCCGCGCGAGCGCGCCGCCGGGCCTCGGCCGCGTCGCGCTCGACCTGCAGCAGGGCGGCGGCGATCGCGTCGGGGTCGTGCGCTTCGGCCCAGCCGTCGATGCGCGGGCCGAACAGCACCGGCGTACCGTCCATCGCGATCTCCTCGATCGACGGCAGTCGAGGCGCGACGACGGGCAGTTCCACCGCCATCGCCTCGAGCAGAGACAGCGGGTGACCCTCCTGCATCGACGTGCACGCGTAGCCGTCCGCGGCGCCGAGCAGCGCCGGCACGTCGCGGCGGGCGCCGAGAAACTGCACGCGATCGCCGATCCCGAGCCGTGCGGCGCGGGCCTCGAGTTCCGCCTGCAACGGCCCGTCGCCGGCCAGCGCGAACCGCGCGCGCGAATCGGCGGGCAGCCGCGCGATCGCGTCGAGCAGGAAGCGGTGGCCCTTCTGGCTGTGCAGCCGCGCCGCCGTGATCCAGCCGAAGTCGCCGTCGCCCCAACCGAGGGCAGCGCGCGCCGCCGCGCGATCGGCCGCCGCCGGCGGGCGAAACACGTCCATGCGGATGCCGTTGTAGATCACGCGCAGCTTGTCCGGCGGGATCCGCTCGCTGTCGCGCACGTGGTTGGCGACCGCCCGCGACACGCACACGACCGCGGGCACCGCGCGCCCGAGCGCCGTGTACAGCAGCTGATCGCGGCGCCGGTCGAACGTGTACGGCAGGTGCACCGTGTAGATCACGGGCACGCGCAGCGCCTTGCACACGGCGGCGACCTGCCAATCCTGCGGGCGGTTGTGCACGTGCACCACGCCGGGCCGATGGCGCCGCAGCCAGCTCGCCAGCGCGCGCGCCGACGCCGGATGCGTCGCGCCGCGAAACGGCACGTGGTCGACGGGCACGCCGCGCGCGCGCGCCTCGTCGGCGATCGAGCGCTCGAACGCCCCGTCCGGATCGGCGGGCCCGGCGATGAGCAGCCGGGCGTCCCAGCCGCGGTCGGCCAGCCCGGCCGCCACCTCGAGCGCGACGCGCTCGGCGCCGCCGACGGCGAGCGATCCGACCACCTCGACGACTGTCGGGTGACGCGACGTCACTGGCTGTCTCCGAACGCGCCCAGGTCCGCCCCGCGGCCGAGCGACGCGCGCGGCCCGATCTGGCGGTGCGGGACGTACTGCCGCGGCGGTCGCGCCCGCGCGCCGGCGGCGTCGGCCAGCGGACCGCCGGCTCCGCGCGCCTTGGACGCCGGCGCCAGGCGAAAGTCGTCGCCGGCCGCGTCGACGAAGCCGGGCGCGTCGCCGCGAAGGAGTCGGTCTTCGCCGCGGATCGTCCCGGCCACGCGCTGGTCGGCATACTGCCAGGTCCCGTAGCGCGACGAGATCCAGTTGGTCCCGAGCGTGAGCTGGCCGGCCTTCTTCATCAGATACAAGTGGGTCGTGCCGCCGTTCCAGATGATGTTGTTGCGGGCGTCGACCGTTTCGTCGTCGGTCTCGACCCGAAACAGCGCCGTGTTCCACCGCTGCTTGTCGCTCGCGCGGATGACGACCGTGTTGTGAAAGAAGTACAGCGTGCCCTTGCGGTAGGTCTTGGTCACGCCGTTGTCGCCGCCGTAGTGGACGATCGACGAGCCATCGCGCGGCCCGGAGATCATCACGTTGCCGTACACGAACGTCTCGCGGTAGCGAGGATCGGCGACCAGGACCGGCGCCGCCTCCTCCGGCTCGACCAGGTCGAGCAGGTGCGCGCCGCCTTCGATCCAGTTGTAGCGGACGATCGTCCCGGCCGAGCGGTCCTTGATCTGGTTGCCGCGCGCGCCGGCCCGCTGCGGGCCGAACCGGTTGCCCTGAAACACGATCCCGGCGGCCTCGGTGTACACGTTGTGGCGCCGGTCCGTGCCCGCCGTGCCGTTGCCGTAGATCCAGTTGCCCTCGACGAGGATCTCGCGGGACACGACCTCCTCGGAGTTGCCGGACGCGACGAACAGGCCGTAGGCCGAGTCGTGCAGCACGCAGTTGCGCACCGCGATGTGCTCGCCGCGCTCGATGAAGATCGACGCCGCATTGGTCGAATACGCGCGGCGCTTGCCGCCGGCGTCGGTGAAGCCGAGCGGATGGTCGTCGTCGTCGCCGCGGTATGCCGACCGCAGTTCGAGGTTCTCGATCGCGATCCAGCTCGGCTTGTCGCCCCAACGGTACGGCTTGCGCACGGTCACGACGACCAGGCCGCGGTCCTGCGTGCCGGCGTACGGATAGATCGATTCGCGGCGCGTCGTCGCGTTGTCGCCCGACACGACCGGCAGCTGCCCCCGCGGGCCGGGGACGCCGCACAGCCGGATCGGCTTGTCGCGCGTGCCGGATGCCGACAGCAAGATCTTTTCGCGGTACGGCTCAGCGCGCCAGTGGACGCGCACGGTGTCGCCGGGGCGCAGGCGCTCGAACGGCACGTCGCCGAGCGCGCGGTAGGGTTTGCCGTCGCCAACGTCGTAGGTCTTGCCCGGTCCGGGCGCGCACGCCGCGGGAGGCGGTGCAGTGGCGCCCGGCGCGGCGCCGCTGCCGCCGGGCGCAGGCGGACCCGCGGCGCCGCCGGCCGAAGCCGAACCCGCGCCACTGCCCGCGGCCGGCGCACGGCCGCTCGGGGCCGGCGCGCCGCCGCCTGCGGCCGGCGCACGGCCGGGTTCGTTCGGCGCCGGCTGGGCGCACGCGGTGGCGAGCAGGAGGACGGCGACGGTGGTGCGCACGGAGCGGATTATGTAGCATGCCCGGCCATGTGTGGGATCGCGGGACTGTACGCGTATCGGACGGGACGTCCCGCGCCCGGGCCGATCCTGCGCCGAATGGCCGCGCGCATGCGCCACCGCGGCCCCGACGGCGAGGGCGTCGTCGTCGACGGCGCCGTCGGGCTCGCCCACCGGCGGCTCGCCATCATCGATCTCGACACCGGCGCCCAGCCGATGTCCACCGCCGACGGCGCCCTCACCGTCGCGTTCAACGGGGAGATCTACAACTACGTCGAGCTCGGCGACGAGTTGCGCGCCCTCGGTCACGAACGCCGAACCCGGAGCGACACGGAAGTCATCCTGCTGGCGTATCGCCAATGGGGGCTGTCGTTTGCCGACCGGCTCAACGGGATGTTCGCGATCGCGCTGTGGGACGCGCCGCGCCGCCGCCTCGTGCTGTGCCGCGACCGGATGGGCATCAAGCCGCTGTACTACGCCGACACCCCCGACGGCATCGCGTTCGCGTCGGAGGTCAAGGCGCTGCGCGCGGTCCCCGGCGTCGACACCCGGGTCGACCTCGAAGCGATCGACGAGTACATGGCGCTCGGCTACGTCGTCCATCCGCGGTGCATGGTGCGCGGGGTGCGCAAGCTCGATCCCGGCACGATCATGACCGTCGACGCCGATGGCACGACGCGCCACACGACCTACTGGTCGTTGCGCTTCGAACCGGATCCGCGCCCGAGCGTCGACGACTGGTGCGCTCAGCTGCGCGCGACGTTCGACGATGCCGTGCGCATCCGCCTGCGGTCCGACGTGCCGGTCGGCGTGCTGCTGTCCGGCGGGGTCGACTCGACGGCCATCGCCGCGACGATCGCGCGCCACGGCGCCGCGGCCGGCATGGACAGCTTCTCCATCGGCGTCGACGTACCCGGCGCGGTGCTCGAACTCGACCGCGCCAAAAAGACCGCCGAGCGCCTCGGCACGCGTCATCACGCCATCCGCCTGTCGGCCGACAGCCACGGCGCCGCGCTGATGGAGGCCGGCGAGCTGCTCGACGAACCCCTCGGCGAGTCGATGGTCGGCCAGCTGCTCGCGCTGTGCCGCCGCGTGCGCGAACACGTCACCGTCGTCCTGTCCGGCGAAGGCGCCGACGAGACCTGGTTCGGCTACACGGCGTACCGAACGATGTACGCGATCGAACTGGCTCAGCGGCTGATGCCCGACGCGGCGCTGCGCCGGCTGCCCGGCGCCCTCGGCCGCCTCGCGAACCTGCCGATGCCGGCCAAGGCGGCCAAGTACCTGCGCCTGCTCGGCGAACCGCTCGAGCGCCGCTACCTCGGCCTCAACTACTACGACACCGCGGTCAAGGACTCGTTGTACAGCGATGCGATGCGCGACGCGCTGCGCGGGATCGACGCGCGCGACGCGCTGCGCCGGCTGTACGACGGAGCCGGCGGCCCCGAGATCCTGTCGCAGATGGCGGCGGTCGACTGCCGCGCCTGGCTGGTGGACAACACGTTGCTGCGCAGCGACCTGATGAGCATGGCCGCGTCCGTCGAGCTGCGCGTGCCGTTTTTGGACCATCGCCTCGTCGAACTCGCCGCCCGGGTGCCGGCGCGCTACAAGGTCCGCCCGCACACGCAAAAGTGGATCCTCAAGCGGGCGCTCGCCGACCGCATCCCGCGCGAGGTGCGCGCGCGGCGCAAGCTCGGCTTTCCGACGCCGCTGGCGGAACTGTTCCGCGGGCCGTGGGGCCGCGCGGCGGCCGACGTCCTCCTCACGCCGTCGCCGGTGACCGCGCCGCTGTTCGATCGCGCGCGCGTCGAACGGTTGGTCGCCGAGCACCGGACCGGCGCGAACGACTGGAGCCGCCAGCTGTTTCAATTGCTGATGCTCGAATACTGGGCGCGCGCGGCCGAACGCCTCGACGGCGCGCCGAACACGGACCACCGCGACCATGCGCATCCTGTTTCTGTCCGCGCTGTATAGCTCGGCCGCGCGGCCCCAGGCCGGCGTCGGCAACGGCCGGATCGTGCGCGCGATGCGGCCGCACGCCGCGTTGCGCCTCGTCGTTCCCGTGCCGTGGTACCCGGAGATCGCCGCCCGCCGGTCGCCGCGACTGCGCGCCGAGCGCGCCGTGCCCCGCGAGGAGATCGACGACGACGGCTCCGCGATCCTCCATCCCCGCATCGCGCACATCCCGCGCGTCGGCCGGTCGCTGTACCCGGCGCTGTACGCCGCGTCGCTGGCGCGCACGCTGCGGCGCGAGGTGGACCGGTTTCGGCCCGACGCGATTCTGACCGCCTGGGCCTATCCGGACGGCGTCGCGGCGGTCGCCCTCGGCAGACACCTCGGCCTGCCCGTCGTGATGCGCGTGATGGGCTCGGACATCAACGACTACGCCCAGCAGGCGCTGCGGCGCCCCCAGATCGCGTGGGGCGTGCGCCATGCCGCGCGCATCATCGCGGTGTCGCGCGCTCTCGCGGACGAGTGCGGCACGCTCGGCGCGGCGAGCGACCGCATCGACTACGTGCCGACCGGCGTCGACCGCGCGGTGTTTCACCCGGTGGACCGCGACGACGCGCGGCGACAGCTCGGCCTGCCGCCGGTCGGCGACGCGCGCGTCGTCGTCGTCCCCGGCCGACTGTCGCCGGAAAAGGGCGTGCTGGTGTTCCTCGACGCGTGGCGCCAGTGCGATCCGTCGTGGCGCGCCGTGCTCGTCGGGGACGGACCGCAGCGCGCCGACATCGAACGGCGGATCGCCGAACTCGGCCTCGGCGACCGCGTGCAGCTCGCCGGCTTCCAGCCGGAGTCGCGCATGAAGCTGTACTACGCCGCAGCGGACGCGGCCTGCTTGCCGAGCTTCGAGGAGGGGTGGCCCGACGTGCTCGTCGAGAGCTTCGCGTGCGGCTGTCCGTGGGTGGCGTCGGACGTCGGCGGCGTCGCCGACGTGCTCGCCCTCACGGGCGCGGGCTATCTGGTGCCGCCGCGCGACCCCGGCGCCCTCGCGGCCCGCCTGCGCGACGCGCTCGCGCGGACGTGGGATCGCGCCGCCATCGCCCGCGCCATGGACCCGTACACGCTCGACGAGACGGCCCAGCGCTACGTCGAGTCGTGCGCCCGCGCGGCGCGCGACCGCGCTCGCTGACGGCCGGCGGTGCCCGTCGGCTGCGTCACGCCCCGCGGCGCAACGCCTTGCGGACCAGGCCGATGAGATCCCGCGACGTGGCCGGCGCCAGCACCAGCGCGGCCGGCACGTAGACGACCGCGCCGGTGAAAAGCTCCGCGACGAGCGACGCGGTCGCCGGCCACCCCATCGCCGCGGCGACGTGGCGGACGCCGAGCACGGCGCCGACCATCGGACCGCACGCCATCAACGGGCCGATCAGCCCGGCGACCAGCGGCCCCGCCGGGATGCCGTCGGCGCGGCGGACGAGCCACACGCTCGCGGCCGCGTTCGCGGCGAACGCGAGGCCGACGCCGGCGCACACCCACTCGATGCCGAGCGGCGACAGCGCCGCGATCAGCGCCATCAGCGCACCGAGCTTGATGAACTCGAGGAGCATGACCGCACCGGTCCGATGCAGCGCGACGAGATAGGAGTTGATCGTCCAGCCGACGGGGCGCACGACCGACAGCGACGACAGGATCACGAGGACCGGAGCCACCGCCTGCCACTGCTCGTTGAAGATGACGGCGACGAGCGTGTGCGCCACGGCGCCGAGCCCGGTCGCGAGCGGGAACACGACGAGCGCGAGGAGCGACGTGGCGCGCGCCAGCGCGCGGCGGCGCTGGTCGGGAGCGATCGTCGCAAACGACGGCAGCAGCACGTCACCGATGTGCTCGCCGACCTGGCTGGCCGGGATGTCCGCCAGGTTGTACCCGTAGTTGTAGATGCCGACCGCGTGGGCGCCGAAGAACCGGGACACGAGCAAGTTGTCCCACTGGCGCGACGCGAAGTGAGCCAGCGACGCGATCCACAGCGGCACGCCGAACCGCAGGATCTCGACGGTGCGCGCCCACGACAGGCGGCACGGGCTCAGCCACTCGCGCCGGTCGGCGGCCGCGATGAACGCGGCGGCCTGCACCGCGCCGCGCGCGACGAATGCCGCGGCGATCGCGTCGCCGCCCCAACCGGCCCATGCCAGGCCGACGGCGACGATCGGGTAGGCGAGCTCTCCGAGACTATTGCCGATCGCGACCGCGCGGAACCGAAGGTCGCGCGCCAGCACGCGCGACACCGTGTAGCCGACTCGCTGCAAGAACGCGCCGACGACGAGCGCCGGCACGTACCGCGCGGCGTCAGGCGCGCCGAACGCCGCCGACAGCGGGGCGCGCAACCACCACAACACCGCGAACGCCAGCGCGATCGTGCCGAGCATGAGCGCGGTGGCGTGAAACACGCCGTCGCGGTCTGGCTTGTTCGCGATCACGTACTGCCCGAAGCCGATGTGCGACAGCTGCTTGGCCGTGAGGACGAGCGCGGTCGCGACCAGCACCTCGCCGATCGTGTCCGGGTCGAGCAGGCGCGCGAGCACGAGCGTGCCGACGACGCCGATCAGGCGCGTTCCGACGGACGTGCCGATGTTCCAGATGGCGCCGCGGGCGGCTCGAACGGCCAGGCTCATGGCACGCGGTCACGCGCCCGGCGGCGCGGTCGGGGTGGAGTGCGCGGAACGCGCGGCGGCGCCGCCGCGCGCGCGCGCCACCGCCGCGCGGAACACGTCGGCGAACGCGCCCGCGATCGCCCGGCGGCTGTAGCGGTCGATGTCGACCGGTGCCGACCGCAGCGGGTAGTCACCGGCGGCGAACCGGCGCAGGGCGTCGGCCAGATAGCGGGCGATGGCCGCCTCGTCCCGCGGCGGCAGCACCGCGCCGACGCGATGCCGGTCCACGAGCCGTGCGAGCGCGCCCGGCGGCGCCAGCGTGAGGCACGGCCGTCGCAGGTACATCAATTCGAAAATCTTGGCGGGATAGATCCGGTCGGTGCCGGGCACGTCGTCGAGCAGGCACAACACCAGATGGCTCGCCGCCAGTTCCGACGCGACCTGCTGCTGCGGCACGTAGCCGACGCGCTCGACCCCGAGCGCATCGGCACCGTCGAACAGCGGCTGTTCGGTGTCGACGATGCGGCCGACGAACCGGACGCGCAGCAGGCGCGCCAGGTCCGGACTGTCGCGGTGCAGCCGCCGGATCGCGCCGAGCAGGCCGCGCGGGCTCGTGAGCTTGAACACGGTCCCCGCGTAGGTGACCACGAACCGATCGCGCGGCGGCTCCGGCAGGTCCGCCGGGACATCGTCCGGATCGTAGCCGTTGGGGATCGCCACGACGCGATCCGGATCGAGGAACGGAAACCGGGACAGCAGGTTGGCGCGAAACTCCTCGGTGGCGGTCGTGACCGCGTGCGCCGTGCGCAGCAGCGCCGCCTCGAGCGGATCGCCGATCACGACGCCCACCCGGGACAACATCTCGTACGATGCGCGCAACGTGCTCCACTCGTCGCGGTAGTCGAGCACCACCGCGGTGCCGCGGCGCAAGCGCGCCAGCGGCGCGGCGAAGAACTGCGAAAACGGCGGCGCGGTGACGAACACCACGTCGTCGCGCGCCGAGCCCCACAGCCGCCGCGCGAGCGCCGCCTGCGCCGCCGGCTGCCACAGGATCTGGGGATCGGGGAACAGGGCGCTGCGCGCCAGCGCGGTGGCGAACCGGCGCACGCGGACGGCCGGGCTCGGTTGCGCCGCCGCCGTCGTGCGCCACGCCGCGCGCTTGACGCCGTAGCCCGGCTCGAGGGTGCGCGCCCGCACGACGGTCATCCCGGGCGGCAGGTCGCGCGACAGCGACTCGTCCCGCACCGGCACCGACGGGTTGGCGACGGTGAGCGCCGCCGGCTGCACGCCAAACTCGGGCAGGTACTTGGCCAGCTTGACGGCGCGCTGCACGCCGGCGCCGCCGGTCGGCGGCCACGGGTAGCTCACGATGAGCGCGCGCAGCGGCGCGGCGGTCATCGCGACCTCCTCCGCCGCCGGCGCCGCAGGCCGACCGCCAGCGCGCCCGGCCACCACGCCCCCGGCCCGTCCGCCGCGCCCGCACGACATCCGCAGCCGCCGCCGACCGGCGCGCCGGACCCGGCGCCGCCGTCGGTCGTCGTCCCGGCGCCTCCACCGCCGCCCGCACCATCGGGCCCCGCGTCGACCGCGCCCGGCCGCTCCGCGCCGAACTCGTACGCGCCGATGTCGATCGCTCCGGCGCGCGGCCGGCGCACCGCCGCGCCGACCGCCTCGAGCCGCCGCGGCGGCGGCAGGTACGCGCACGCGTCGAGCGGCCGCGGAAACGGTGCCGCGTCGCCAGTCGGCGGCATGTCGGTGCCCGCGTCGATCAGCGGGCTGCCGTCGGCCGGCCGCAGGTCGCCCCCGGCGACGTCCTCGAGCCGCGGATCCGCCCCGCGCCGCGAGTCGACCAGGCCCTGTGGCACGCCGGTCGCCTCGTCGGGCAGCCAGTTGGTCCTGCCGTAGGCGCGCTCGCCTTGGGCCCACGCGGCCGACGACATGTCGCACACGCGCACGCCGCCGCCGCCGGCGCGGACGAACGCGTTGTTGTGCAGCTCGAGGCTGTCGATGCCGTCGAACACGCGCACCGCCGCGCGCGCGTCGCCGGCGAGCACGAACGTGTTGTTGACGAACCGGTACCGGCCCCAGGTCTGGCCCGTACCGTCGCCGCCGACCCGAACGGCGTAGAACGCGGCGTTCGGGCCGGTCTTCCGGATCACGTTGCAGGCGACCTCCGAGTCCTCGCGCGCGAGCGACTCACTCGCGCCGTCCGGTCCGATCAGTTCCACCTCGTGATACGCGGCGCCCTCGATCCAGTTGTAGTAGATCTCGTTGCGCTCCGCGCGCGACTTGACGTTGTTGCCGCCGCGCCCGTCGTGTACGTAGCAGTGCTCCATGCGGAACACGGCTCCCGGATAGGCGTCCTCGTCGGTAGCCATGTAGATCTGATGATGGCGCTCGCCGTCGCCGCAGTCGTGGACCTCGACGTACGACAGCGTGAGCGAGCCGGAATCGTCGTCGGCGCCGAGGATGCCGTGTCCCGGGCAGTCATAGACGACGCTGTCGCGGATCGTGATGTCGTGCGCGTGGTGAAACACGCACCGCCGCGAGCCCCCGGTGACGGCGAACCCCTCGAACACGTAGTGGTTGGCGCGAAACTCCACCGTGGTGTCGCCGCCCGCGATCACTGGCGGGCGCCCGTCGACCCGCACGCCGCGAACGACGATCGGCCGGTCCGGCGCGCCGGGGTCGTCGAACACGACATCGCCGGCATAGGTCGCGCCGCCCACGACCTCGACCTCGTCCCCCGGCGCGAGCGCCGGCAGGTCGTTCAGCTGTCGATACGGTTCGCCGGGGCCGACGCGGTAGGTCGCCGCGACCGCCGGCGCGGCGGCGACCGCAACCAGCGCCGCCGCGGCGGCCGTGCAACGGAGTCTATCGCCCACCGGGCGCATGGTGTCCGACGCTATCACGACCGCCCCGCCACGCCGGCGGCCGCCGCAAGCGCATCGAAATGGCGGCGCATCCCGTCCGCGGTCGCCACCCGCGGCCGCCACCCGAGCGCCTTGAGCCGACCGTTGTCGAAGCGATTGCCCTTCCACATGCTCGCCGTCTTGTACGGCGTGAACACCGCCGGGAGCTGCCCGCCGGACCAGTCCGCGTACCACTCGACCGCCCGCGACATCCAGCGCGTGGCGGCGTACGGCAGCGACACGACGGGCACGCGCCGCACGCACTTGCGGTACGCGCGCAAGAACGCGCGCGCGGTCGGCAGGTCGTCGTCGATCACGTTGAACACGCGGCCCACTGCCCGGTCGTCGTCGCCGGCGATCGCAAACGCCTCGGCGCAGTTGTCCACGTAGGTGAGCGGAAGCACCGTGTCGCGGCCGAGGTGCAAGAACACGCCGAACAGCTCGAGACCGACGCGCGCCGAGATCGCGCCGCCGCCCGGGCCGTAGATGACGCCGGGCCGCAACACGACCATCGGGAAGCCGTGCCGTGTCTGGTAGTCCCAGCACAGCTGCTCTTGCCGGAGCTTCGTGTGCGCGTACACATCCCGGCGCTCCGGGTGGGGCTCGAGCGGCGTCGACTCGTCGACGACGGCGCCGGCGGGAAGATCGGCCACGCCGTAGACCGACAGCGAGCTGCAAAACACGAGCTTGACCCGATGGCCGGCGGCCGCGCGCGCGGCGATCGCGTCGAGGAGGTTTCGCGTCCCGACGACCGTATTGAAGAACATGTCCGCGGGCGCGCCGCTCGGCGCGGCGGCCAGATGATAGACGACGTCCACGCCGTCGACCGCCGCCTCGCAATCCGCGGGCCGGGTGAGCGTGCCGCGCACGATGTCGATCGCGTCGCCGAAGTGCGCGACGGTCTGCTCGAGCCGCGACCGGTCGCTGCCGGGGCGCACCAGACAGCGCAGCCGCCCGGCGCCGCGCTCGGCGAGGCAGCGCACGAGCGCCGAGCCGAGGAAGCCGTTCGAACCGGTGACGAGGATGTGGCTCATGACCGCTCCGGCGCGATCTGCGCGAAAATCTCGTCCATCATCCACGCGATGCGCAGGATGTCGCGCGGCGGGATCGGCGCCGGCGCGCCGTCGAGGATGTGCGCGTAAAACCGCCGGATGAGCGTGTTGAGCCCGGCGAAGTAGTGGTAGTCGGCCCGCGCGAACCGCCGGGCGTTCGCCCATGCGGAGCGCGCGTACTGCCAGCTGTGCGCGAAGCCGGCGGCGACGCGGCCGATCGCCGCCGGCAGCGTCGGCCCCTGCTCGAGGGTGACCGTGCGCGACACCAGGTCGACGTGCGCGATGTTGCGCGTGCCGTAGACGCGCATGAACTGGGCCACCGGGCGCACGCGCGACGTGAACGTCGCGGTGGCCGAAACCCGTTCGCCCCGGATCAGCACGCGCAGTTCATCGAGCAGGTCGTCGCGCACGTCGCCGAACGTCCGCTCGCGCAGCGTGTATCCGATCGCGCGGATCTCCGGGCGATCGTCGGTGACGAACTCGGTCACCTTGTTGAGCATGTGATTGATGTTGTTTTGAAACAGCTTGCCGGGCAGCCGGTGGACCCAGTGATCCGGCGAGCCGAGGATGACCTTGCCGAAGGGCCCGCCCAGGTCGTAGCCGAACCAACTGTCGACGTGCACCGGCTCGCCCAGCTCGCCCGCCGCGACGCGGTCGCGCAGCTCGAGCATCGGCGGGTCGAACTGGCTGTTGTGGCCGACGGCGATCTTCTTGCCGGCTCGCGCGACGGCCGCGAGCAGGCGCTCGGTATCGGCGTACGTGAGCGCGACCGGCTTTTCCACGTAGATGTGGCACCCCGCGTCGAGCGCGCGTTCGGCCAGCGCCACGTGCGACTCCGGCGGCGTCGCGATGTGGACGACATCCGGGCGCTCGCGTGCGAGCATCTCGTCGAAGTCCGCGTAGTGCGCGGGGACCCCGTAGCGGACGGCCAGCTGCTCGGCCATCAGCGGCTCGCGGTCGCACACCGCGACGACCCGCGCGCAGTCGATCTTGGCGATCTCGCTCACGTGGCCGTCGGCGATCTGGCCGCAGCCGACGACGGCGACGGCGAGGCGGGTGTCGCGGGGGACGGTGCGGGTCACGCGGCTGCGTTAGCACGACGCCGCGCACGCGCGCAACGGCCGAACGGCGGTTGTGTATAGTCCCGCCGTCATGGGTTTCTGGCACGACATGCGCCACAAACGGCAGATCTACGAGCGCGATGCCGCCCGCCCGGTGAGCATGGCGCGCATTCTGCTGGCCGACGGCACGTCGGCCAACCTGCTCTACCGCGCGATGCGGTGGAGCGCACGCCGGCGCCTGCGCGGACTCGCGTACGCGTGCCAGTTCGCCAACAAGTTGATCAACCACTGCGTGATCGGCGTCGACGCGGAGTTCGGCCCCGGCTTCGTGCTGTTGCACCCGACCGGGGTCGTGATCAACTCGAAGGTCAAGGGCGGGCGCAACGTCGCGCTCGAAAGCGGCGTCGTCATCGGCGACGACAAGGGGCGCTCCCCCGTGCTCGGCGACGACGTGTTCGTCGGATCCGGCGCGAAGGTCATCGGCGGCGTCGAGGTCGGCAGCGGCGCGCGGATCGGCGCCAACGCGGTGGTCGTCAAGCCCGTCGAGCCCGATACGACCGTGGTCGGCATTCCCGCACGGCCGGTCGCACGCCGCCGCGAGGGCCCGTAGGTGGATGTCGCGCCCAGGGGCTGCCGTCGCGATCGGCGGCCGATCTCCGGCGCACGTCCTCGCGCCGTTCGGTACCGCAGGTTCCGCTCCTCCCCTCGTCCGCCTGGGACGTGCGCCAAACCTCGCCTCGCATGTCGCCGCCTCCCTGGCGCGCCCGACCGCGACCGCCGCCTCACGACACCGATACCGCCGTCCGTGCCGCACCGTCGCGCACCGGCCGGCGCACCGGGCGCGCGATGACCGGCGGATCCCGCAGACCGCGCGGCGCGCATCCGGTGGAGGAGCAACGATTCGATCGGCGGCGGGCCGCGGCGCAGTCCTGCGGCTGGCTCGCGGCCGCGGCCGCCCTCGCCGCGGTGCTCGAATGGCTGCCCAAGCCGGCGCACACGGTCCTGTGGGACACCGTGTACGACGCCGGACACGCGCCGCTTTTCGGCACCGGCGCGCTCATCGCACTGCGCCTGTCGCTCGTGTGGCTCCGCCGTCGCCTGCCGGACCGCGCGTGGCACTACGCGGTCGCCTTCGCCGCGACCGTCGGCGCCGGCGCGGCGGCCGAACTCCACCAGCACTGGCTGCCCGGACGCGACGCCGATCCGGTCGATCTGCTGCGCGACGCGATCGGCGCCGCGGCGTTCCTCGCGGTCGCCGCCACCGCCGACCGTCGCCTGCGCGCCGAGCGGCCCGCGGTGGCGCGGCGGCGCGCGTGGGTGTGGGCGGCGGCGGCGCTGGCCCTGGCCGGCACCGCCACCCCCGTCGGCGCCGTCGCCCTCGCCTATCGGGCGCACGCGCGGGCGCTTCCCCGGTTGATCGGTTTCGACCGGTGGTGGGACCGCTGGTTCGTGGCCGCCCACCACGGCGCGACGGCGCATCTCGCCGCGCCGCCGCCGGACTGGCCGGACGCCCGCGGCGGCGCGCTCGCGGTCGACTTCGGCGCCGGTCACGGACCGCGCGTCGACATCGTAGACGTCCCGGCCGACTGGCGCGGCTACCGGCGGCTGGTGGTCTCGCTGTACGCGAACTCGGCCGAACCCGTGCGCGTCGCGGTGCGACTGCGCGACCGGTTCCCGTCGGAGGGCGACGCCGACGCGGCCCAGTACGACGCGTGGTTCGACGTGGGCCCCGGCCCGGACCGCGCCGTCGTCGACCTCGCCGCGGCGCACGCCGGCGCGCGACCTCGCCCCCTCGACGTGGCTGCGATACGCTCGGTGACGCTCGTCATGCCCGGGCAGTCACATCCCGTGCGCCTGTTCATCGACGAGCTGCGGCTCGAATAGCCGCATCCCGCGCCGACTCTGCCGCCATGTTCGCCATCCCCGGAATCCTCGGCCTGCTCACCTTCATCTACGTGCGGCCGCAGGAGATCGTCGACGCGCTGGCGAAGATTCCGTTCCTCTACCTGTTTTTGGCCCTCGCCGCGCTCGGCTACGCGGTCGACCTGCGCCTGCGTATCACGCGCCCCGTCGCCACGCCCCAGCTGCCGTGGGTCGTGCTGTTTCTGCTGTGGCAGATCGTCAATCTCGTCGTCGTCACGCCGCCGGAGCTGTTCATGTTGCAGTTCATCAACACCGGCGTGACGTTCGTGTTGTTCTTCGTCCTGGCGCAGGGCATCCAGACGTTCAAGGTGCTCCAGCTCGTCGGCGCGGTCGTCATCGGGTTCAGCCTGTTCGTCGCCGCGGTCGGCGTCCACCAGGGCTATGCGCCGACCGGCTGCGTCGTCCTCGACCCGGCCGAACGCGACAGCACCGACCCGGACGGCCGCCCGTGCGAGACGGCCGAACAGTGTTACGGACAAGGCGCCGAACCGGGCGCGGAGTACGGCTGCGAGCGCGTCGGCTTGTTCCGCACGACCACGATCGAGGACCGCGTGCGCTATCGCGGCGTGCTCAAGGATCCGAACGATCTGGCCCTCACGGTGTCGGTCGGGTTTGCGCTGCTGATCGGCCTGGCGAGCGCCCGCCGCAAGCCCGGCACCTACGCCCTGCTCGTCGCCGGCGGCGTGCTGACCGCGTGGTGCGTCGTCCTCACCAAGTCGCGCGGCGGCCAGCTCGTGTTCCTGGCGGTCGTCGGCGTGTACTTCCTCAAGCGGATGGGCTGGCGCGGCATCCTGCTGGCCATGATGCTCGCGGCGCCGCTTTTGCTCAAAGGCGGGCGCAGCGGCGCCGAGGCGTCGCAATCGGCCAACGAGCGGTACGAGGCGTGGGCGGCCGGCGTCGCCATGTTCCGCAACCACCCGCTCATGGGGGTCGGCAAGGGAGCATTCGGCGAGTACCACTATCTCACCGCCCACAACGCCTACGTGCTCGCGCCCGCCGAACTCGGCTTTCCCGGCATGTTCTTGTGGACGGTGATCCTGTACCTGTCGATCAAGATCCCGTTGCAGGCGGTCCGCGATTTCGCTCGCGTCCCCGGCGCGCGCGTCGCGCGCGTGTGGAGTATGGCGCTGCTCGCGGCGATGGCGGGGATGTGCGTCGGCATCCTGTTTCTGTCGTTCACCTACCATTACGTGCTGTGGATCTATTTCGGCCTGTGCGGCGCGCTGTACTCGAGCATCCACAGCCACGCGCCGACCTGGCGCGTGCGCGTCACCGGCGCGGAACTCGCCGCGATCGCGCTCGGGGACCTCGCGTTCCTCGGCCTCGTGGAGGTCGTCACCCGGCTCAAGGGGTTTTGAGCCGCCGCGTGCGGGCAGAGCGCGTCACGCCGCAGCCATGGGACCGCCACGACGGACACCCCCACCATCCCCCAGGACGAC
>RFGE01000323.1 GCA_003696105.1 Deltaproteobacteria bacterium
CCGGCCGCAGTCGAGGCGGTGCCGGTGGGGGCGGGATCGCCGGCGCCGAGCGGGAGGGTGGCGGCGTCGCGGGCGCCCGGGTCGCGCCCGCGGGGCGCGGTGCCGGCGGGCGCGGGGGCGCCGGCCCCGAGCGGGAGAGTGGCGGCCGGGCGGTCCTGGCCGGCGAACTCGGCCGCCGCGGCCGCGCTCGTCGACAGGTCCACCGTGGCCGCCGCGGCGAGCGCGCGCGGCACGCGCGCCGCCAGCTCATCTCGGATCGCTTCGAGATCGTCGGCGAGCGCGGCCGCGGTCGGATAGCGGCGCGCGGGATCTTTTTCGAGACAGCGCATGATCGCGCGATCGAGCGCCGCCGGGATCGCGAGGTCGGGTCGCACGGCCGCGGGCTGGCGTGGCCGCGTGCGGACATGGTGGGTGAGGATCTCCATGAACGTTGCACCTGCAAATGGCCGCCGTCCCACGACCATTTCGTAGAGGACGACCCCGAGCGCGTAGACGTCGGTGCGCTCGTCGATGTCCCCGCCGGTCGCCTGCTCGGGGGCCATGTACTCCGGCGTGCCGAACACGATCCCCGCGCGCGTGAGGCTCGTGAGCGATGCGTTGGTGATCGCCAGATCCCCCTCCCTCGCCAGCAGCTTGGCGAGACCGAAGTCGAGGACGACCACCGCGTCGCGGTCGCCGTCGCGGTGGACCAACATCAGGTTGTCGGGCTTCAGGTCGCGGTGGATCAGGCCGAACCCGTGCGCGTGGTGGAGCGCGCGCGCCGCCTGCGCTGCGATGTGCGCGACCCGGCGCGGGGCGATCGGCCCGCCCGCGTGGAACTCCTCGCCGACCGTCGTGCCGTCGAGGTAGTCCATCACCAGGTACAGCGTGCCGTCTTGCGCCGCGCCGAAGTCCGTGACCCGCACGCAGCCCGGGTGGGACAGGCGGCTGCAGTGTTTGGCCTCGCGGCGAAACCGCCGGGCCGCGTCCGGTTCGGCGGCGACCTCGGGCCGCAGGAGCTTGACCGCGACGCGCCGGTCCATCGCCAGGTGGCGAGCGCGATAGACCGTCCCCATGCCGCCGGCGCCGATGCGCTCCTCGATGCGGTATTTGCCGTCGAGCACGGCGCCGGCCCACGCGTCGGCGGCTCCGGGGGCGACCGGCGACGTCGCGCGCAGCGCCGCGCCGTCGTCGGGGCAGAAGCGGTGGCCGGCCGGGTAGCTGCGCGCGCAGATCGGGCAGAGCGGCACCCGTCGACTGTAGAACACCGCCGGCGTGCGGTCGCGCCGCGGCCGCCGGGAACGCGCGCTACAACCGCAGGCCGTTGCGCGCGCGGTAGGAGAACCAGTCGTACGCCAGGTAGGCCGAACCGGCGAGGCCGAGGATTCCCAGGACCGGCGCGCCGAGGACCAGCGCGGCGATCGATCCGCCGGCGGCCGCGGTCGCGAGCCACCCCTTCTTTTTGGCGACGAGCTCCTTGCGGCGGACGAGCTGGCTCACCCTCCAACCGTGCAGCATCGATCGGGAGCTGTCAAACGCCCGCGCGCCGCCGCTTTCTTCGCGCCGCCGCCAGGCGCGTGCTACAACGAGACCATGGGCACGCGCGCGCTGTTCGGTGCCGCCGGCGGGCTCGCGCTCGCCGGGGCCGGGTTGCTCGGTTGGTACGCGGCGGCCGGCGGTGCCGCCCAGGCCGCGGATACGCGGACCCGACCGGCGGCGACCGAGGCCGACGTCGCGGTCGCGCCCGAGGGGCCTTCGCCGGACGTCCTCGGCCGTACGGTCACGCTCGCGTTCGAGGATCGCCGCGTGCCGGTGCGGTGGAGCGAGTTGGCCTCGGTCGGCGAGGCGGGGCAGGTCGCCATCGACGACGCGCGCGCGGTCGCCAAGCTCACCGAGCTCAAGGCCCAGCTCGACCGGCCGCCGCAGAACGCGCGCATGGACCTCGAGCGGCGGCAACTGGTGCCCGACCGACCCGGCGCGGGCGTCGACGTCTACGGCGCACTCGCCCGGTTGCGGCTCGCGCTGGTCGACGGCCGCGCGGAGGTCACCCTGCCGGCGATCCCGATCCGCGCCGACGTCACCACCGACGACCTCGGCCGCATCGACATCAGCCACGTCCTGGGCCATTTCACGACCCGGTTTTCCGTCGCGGAAAAGCGCCGCTCGGACAACCTGAAACTCGCGGCGAGCAAACTCGACGGCTACGTGCTGATGCCGGGCGCCGAGTTCTCGTTCAACGACGTCGTCGGCCCGCGCACGGAGGCCGAGGGCTACAAGATCGCGCACGTGATCACCTCCGGCGAGATGGTCGACGGACTCGCCGGCGGCAGCTGCCAGATCTCGACCACGCTGCACGGCGCGGCGTTCTTCGCCGGCCTCGACATCCTCAAGTCGACGCCGCACTCGCGACCGAGCACCTACGTGACGATGGGGCTGGACGCGACCGTCGTGTACCCGGTCACCGACCTCAAGCTGCGCAACCCGTACGACTTCCCCGTGGTCATCCACTACCGCGTCGCGCGCGGCGAGGCGACGGTGGAGATTCTCGGCAAGAAGCGGCCGTACGACCGCATCGAATTCGAACGGGAGATCCTCGAGGAGCTGCCGTTCGACACGGTCACGCGCGAGGACGACACGCTGCCGGTCGGCAGCCTGGTCGTCGAGCAGGAGGGCTTCCCGGGCTACAAGCTCAAGCGGTACCGGCGGTTTTATCGGGGCGGGAAGGTGGTCAAGACGGACAAGTGGACGCTGTGGTACCGGCCCGTCACCGAGTACACGCGGATGGGGACGAACCCGAATCCCAATCTGCCGTGGCCCAAACCGCCGAAGGCGCACGGACCGCGCGCGCCCAAGGGCGAGAAGTTCCGCCTCGTGCAGTGAGCTGCGCGCCTCGTGCAGTGAGCCGCGCGCCGCTGCGGTGCGCCGCGCGTTGCTGCGGTGAGCCGCGCGCCGCTGCGGTGAGCCGCGCGCCGCTGCGGTGAGCCGCGCGACCCCGGTGGCCCCGGACGCTCGCCGGACGGCGCCCCTCGCCGGGAGTCCGCGTCGCCCGGTGGGATGGATGCGGCCGCGGCGGAGCGCGCGCGGCGCGATCGTCCGCCGCGCGGCGGGCGTGCGATCCAGACGGTCCCCGCGGCATCGGCGTGGAGGTGCACCTCCGGCCGGGCCGCGGGCGGCGACGGCGATCGTGGGGCCCGTGCCCCCACGCCGGGCGGCGGGCGGCGCGGGCGAACGATAGTTTGCCGCGGTCGACCCCGTGGCACGCGGGCTGCATCCCACCGACACGTTCCCGTGACCGCGACCGCCGCCACCGCCGCCTGCGAGCCGGATGCCTTCGGCGACTACCTGCTGCTCGGGAAGATCGGCCAGGGCGGGATGGCGGACGTGTGGCTCGCGTCGGCGGCCGCGGGGCCACACGCCGGCCGGCCGGTCGCGCTCAAGCGCCTGCTTCCGCACCTGCACGACGACCCCGGCATGGTGGCGATGTTCCTGGACGAGGCCGACATCGCCAGCCAGCTGCGCCACGACAACATCTGCCAGGTCGTGGACGCCGGGCAGGCCGGCGGCCGCTACTACCTCGCGCTGGAGTACCTGCACGGCGGGTCGCTCGGGTCGCTGCTGCACCGGCTGTCGAAGCGGCGCCGGCTGTTGAAGCTGCGCTACCTGGGGCCGGTCGTCGACCAGATCGGCGCCGCGCTCGCCGCCGCCCACGACCGCGGCATCGTCCACCGAGACGTGTCCCCCAACAACATCTTCATCACCACGTCCGGCGTGGTGAAACTGCTCGACTTCGGCGTCGCGAAGGCCGACTGTGCGCGCGTGCGGACGCGGGCCGGCGTCGTCAAGGGCACGTTCGCGTACATGGCGCCCGAACAGCTCGAGGGGAGACCGGTCGATGCGCGGGCGGACGTGTTTTCGCTCGGCGTCGTGCTGCACGAGGCCGTCACGTGCAGGCGGCTGTTTCGGCGCGACAGCGACTACCTCACGTGCAAGGCGATCCTGACGGAGCGGCCGCCGCCCGTGACGCGGCTGCGGCCGGGCGTGCCGCAGCGGCTCGCCGACGCCATCGACCGGGCGATCGCGCGCGACCCGGAAGCCCGCTATCCCGACGTGCGGCGGTTCGCGAGCGACGTCCGCGCGGCGCTGCGCGAGGTCGGCAAGCCGCCCGTGCCGGAGGCGATCGGCCGCGAGATCGATCGCGTGTTCGCCGACGAACTCGACGCGATCGACGACCTGTTTGGCGCGCAGCGGACGCGGGTAGCGCCGGCGACGCAGCGGCGCGCGCCATCGCCGGCGCCTGGCCCGCGGCGCGCGCGCGGCGAGCTGCTCACCGTGCTGCCGCTGCGCGCTGCCGGCGGCGAGCGCGCCGCCGGCGCGTCCCGACCCGGCAGTCGCCCTGCGCCGCCGCCCGGCCGCCCGGCGACCGCGGCCGCCCGCCGCGCCGCCTCGCCCCGCGCGGGCGCGCCGCGTCGCCCCGCGTTCGTCGACGACGAGTTCACCGGCGTGCCGGTACCGCCGCCCGCCGGCGCGTCGCCGCGGCGGGGGCGCGCGGACTGCGTGGCCGCGGCCGGCGACCGGTCGCCGCCGCCGGGCGGCCCCGAGCGGACCGCGCGGCGCGCCTCCACCGGCCCGGCTCGGCGACCGCGCCGGCTGGCGCGGTGGGCCGCGGCGATCGGGCTGGCGCTGCTCGCGGCGCAGTCGTCGTGGTTCGCGCCGTCCGGCGAGCGGCGAGCCGATGCGCCGCCGGCGGCGGCGTCCGACCGCAACGCGGCGCGCGGCGATCCGGGGCACGCGCGCGCGCCCGCGCCGGACGCGCGCATCCCCCGCTGACCGGTGCGCGTCATCGCCCGGCCGGGCGCCGCGGGCGCGCGGCGGAACCGGGGGCCGCCGGCCGGACCGGCGCGGGCGCGACGAGCCGGACGGTGCCGAGCACGCCGACGGACGGGTCGTCGGGCCGGTGGTCGCCCGCGACCGGGGACGGCGTGCGGTCGGGGCGGAGCAGGCGCAGGCCGATGAAGAAGCCGTCGCCGCGCCAGTGCGGCGGGATGCGCACCTTGACGGCGTCCCGCACGATCTCGCCCGGCCGCCAGTGCGACGACGGGAAGAAGCCGTCGGCGGTGACCGCCGCGCCGCTGCGCACCGGCCGCACCGGCCGTCCAGGTTGTTGCTGCAACCAGGCTTCGCCCTGCAGGCGGAAGTCGGCGCTCGGTCGGCGCACCACCCGGAAGTACGGCTTGATCGCCAGCGTCTTGCCGGGCGCGATCTGCGGCGCCGTCAGGTCGTAGCCGAACAGCTCGACGGCGCCGCCGTCGTACACCAGCGGCGGGTCGACCCGCACCTGCGGTGACGGCTTGCCGGTGACGATGTGCCACGCGCGCTTTTGCTCGGCCTGGTTGGTCGTCGGGTCGCGGCTGAAGAACACGCGATCGAGCCACTCGTCGAGGTAGCGCTTCATCAACTCGCTGCCGCGGGCGTCCTTGCCCCACACGCTGCGGTGCTCCCACGGATCGGTTTCGAGGTCGTACAGTTCGTACAGGTTCGACTGGAGCTTGGCGATGAGCTTGTACTTCGCCGTGATCGCCGCGCGCTGGACGCCGCCGGCGTTCGTCTCGGCGAACACGACGCGGTCGCGCGCGTCGCGGCCGTAAAACAGCTGCGGCACGAGGCTTTCGCCCTCGAAGGACAGATCGGACACGTCGATGCCGGCGAGGTCGGCCACCGTCGGCAGGATGTCGAGCGGCGATACCGCTCCGTCGACCACGTGCGGCTCGATGTCGGGCACGTACACGATGAGCGGCACGTGCAGCACCTCGCGATACAGGTAGAACCCGTGGTTGATGTGGCCGTGTTCCTTGAAGCCGTCGCCGTGGTCGCTGGTGACGATGATGACGGTGCGGTCGGCCACGGGCATGCGCGACAGTTCGTCGAACATGCGGCCGAGATGCCGGTCGGTGTACGCTACTTCCGCGTCGTATTTGTCCTGCTCGGTGTCGCCGAACGGGAACTCGGGGTGGGGCATGTAATAACCGTGCGGGTCGATGTAGTGGACCCACAGAAACCACTTGCGGTCGCTGTTGCGCGCGATCCACGCGAGCGCCTTGTCGGTCACCAGGTGCGACGTGATCTTGCGCGGATCGTTCTCCTTGCCGATCTCGTTGTCGTACGTGTCGAACCCCTGGTCGAGCCCCCAGTCGTTGAAGTAGTAATGGCTGAGGATCGCGCCGGTGCGATAGCCCGCCCGCTTCATCACCTCCGCGAACGTCACGTTGACGTCGAGCACCTTCGGCGGCTTCGGGCGGCGCTCACCGGACAGCGCGATCCCGGAGTGAAAGAACTTGGACGTCTGGATCGCCGGGACCGACGCCATCGTGCCGGCCGACGGCGCGTTGCAGAACCGGAACGCCACGCCGCGGCGGGCGAGCGCATCCAGGTTCGGCGTGAGGACGCGGCCGGTGCGCTCGGCGTAGTCGCCGAGACCGGTGCGATCGAAGCGAAGGGTGTCGACGGTGACGAGCAGGACGTTCCAGTCGCGACGGTACGCCTCCGGAACCGGCATGCGCTCGCCGGTGCGGTAGCTCGGCGCGGCGGCGAGCGAGAAATCGGCGCCGTTGCAGTTTTCGTCGATGCCGTTGTCGGGGATGTCGCGGGCGCCGGGGTGGATGTCCGGGTCGAACGGGCCGCAGTCGTTTTCGCCGAGGAGGGAGCCGTAGCCGTCGCGGTCGAAGTCGTTGGCGACGCGCACGGCGGTGATGAGGGCCGACAGCGGCGGCGACGACGCGATCGCCAGGTATTTGGCCTGCGGGTCGGCGCCGGCGCGCCACAGCCCGGCGATCGCGACGACCGCCGCGACGGCCGCGGCGCCGGCGGCCGCGCGCCGGCGGCGCGGGCGGATGGGCAGCCACGCCCCGCGGTGGGCGCGATGCGCGGCGGCCGCCACGGTCGCCGCCGCCCACACCGCGGCCGCTACCAGCAGGCGCGCCGGGATCAGCGGCCGCACCTGCGGCAGCGCCAGCGCCGCGGCCGCGAGTCCGCCGCCGGCGATCGATGCGAGCGCAACGATCGCGGCGCCGGTGTTCGCCCACGGGTTGAACCACCGCGCCGGCCCGAGCGCGCGGCCGAGCCGGGTCGCGGCGCGAGCGAGCGCCAGCGCCAGCGGCGCGCACGCGGCGACCAGCGCGAGCTGCACGCCGGCGAGCACGACGGCCACCACGTCGGGCGCGGCGAAGTGGGTCACGAAATAATGGGTGAGCAGCGCGGACGCGGCCGCGTACGCGACGGCCGAACCGGCCAGCGCCCACAGCCACGCCGCCAGCTTCGGCGACCCCGCGCCCGGCGCCAGCAGCCCCGGCCACGTGCGCGCCGCGCGCGGGCTCGCCAGCGCGACCG
>RFGE01000324.1 GCA_003696105.1 Deltaproteobacteria bacterium
GGGGGTCCGGCGGCGCGGGCGGTGCGTCCGGCGGCGCGGGCGACTGACGGCTCGGGCGTCTGACCGGCGCCGGCCCTACGCGGCCGCCGGGCACGCGCGCGGCGCGCGAACGAATTTTCGCCCAGCGGTTCGAGTTTCGTGTAATCATCCGCCCGTTTCGGGTGGACGAACCCACGCACCGCGGCTGCCGGTCGCCGGAATCGGCCGGGACGGCACGCGGCGATCGGGGAATGATCAGACGAGATCGACGAATGGCGCGCGCACAGGCTCACACACGCGGGGCGGCCGGTCCGATGGGCCACTCGGTTGCCGCGCATTCGTCCATCGCCACACCGTCGCAGTGGAGGTATCGATGACGGGAGCGGACATGTCGAGCACGACGAATGGAGCCGGAGATCCCCCGGGGCCGCCGCCGGCAGCAGCGGCGGACGAGAACTCGGGACTGATTGACATCCGCAACATGGCGCGGACGACCAAGCGCCGCGTCACCGCCCGGCATTCCACCGAGAGCGAGGTCGAAGAGTCGCTGCTCGCGTCCGCACGTCCGTCGGCGTTGCGGGACGTGGTGCTTCCCGAGCCCGGCGACGAGCCGGCGCCGCCGGCCGCGGTCGGGCCGGCGGTCGACCCCGGCGAGCCCGAGACCGGTCGCGCGCGCGGCGCCCGGTGGGCCGTGGGCGCCGTCGTCGCGCTCGGCGCAGCCGTGGCGATCGCGTGGGCCGTGACGGGGCGCGAACCGGCGGCCCCGTCCGGCGGGGGGCAGCGCGCGGCCGGCGGTCACGCGGCTCCGCCGAGTGCAGCCGCCCCGACGGCCGCGGCAGAACCGGGGGCCGTCGTGCCGCCGCGCGGCGACGCGGACGACGGTGTCGCGCTGGCGGCCGAGGGGCGGGACGGCGCGTCGGAGTCGGACCGCGCCGCGGACGTCGCCACACCGCCCACCGCGACCGACGAGGCGGAGGCCGCCGCCGACGCCGCGCGCCGGCCGCGCACCGCCGCGCGCCGGCCGGCGGCCCCGTCGACCGGCGGCGAGGCGACGCGCCAGTCCAAGCCGGCGCGCTCGCGGGGCGCGCGCGACCGTCGCGAGGCGAAGGGCGCGGACCGCGGCGAGGCGACGGCCGCCGGCGCCGCCGCGGCCGCCGCCGGCCCGGCCGATCTCGACGCGCTGCTCGACCGCGCCGCCGGGGGCGGCGACAAGCCGGCCAGGCGCGAGGCGCGCGGTGAGGCGCAGCCGGCCGCGGCGGCCAAGCCGGCCAAGGACAAGCTCTCCCGCGCCGACGTGCAAAAGGGGATGCGAGCGGTCAAGGCGAAGGTCGACGCCTGCTTCCAGCGATACGGCGTGGCGGGGACCGTCGTCCTCAAGGTCGTGATCGACAACACCGGTCAGGTGGCGAAGGTCGAGCCGACTGGCAAGTTCAAGGGCACGGAGACGGGAACGTGCGTCGCCGACGCCGTGGCGGGCGCGCGCTTTCCGGCGTTTTCGGGCCGGCCGATGTCGCTCACCTATCCGTTCCTGCTTCAGTAGGCGGCGCCCCGGCGCGGCCGTCCCATCGGCGGCGCCGGAACTCGGCTCACCGGTGGCGATGGCGCGCCCGCTGTTGGTAGGCTCGCCGCCATGTCAGCGCCGAAAGCGACTTGCGGCAACTACTTCGAGGACTTCTCCGTCGGCCAGACGATCCAGCACGCGACGCCGCGCACCGTACGCGCGGGTGACCTGGCCTTGTACACCGCGCTGTACGGCGACCGCCGGCCGCTGCACAGCTCGGACGAGTTCGCGCGCGCGGTCGGCTACCCCCGGTCGCCGGCGCACGACCTGCTCGTATTCCACATCGTGTTCGGCAAGACCGTCGGCGACGTCTCGCTCAACGCGGTGGCGAACCTCGGCTACGCGGACGTTCGGTTCCTGCGCCCCGTGTTCCCGGGCGATACGCTTCGCGCGGAGACCGAGGTGATCGGCTTGCGCGAGGCGTCCAGCGGCAAGCACGGCGTCGTGTACGTCCGGTCGCACGGCTTCAACCAGCGCGAGGAGGAAGTCCTTCGGTTTACGCGCTGGGTGCTGGTGAACAAGCGCGACCCGGACACCCGCACCGGCGTCGACGACGTCCCCACACTGCCCGACGCGGTGCCCGCGGGCGAGGTGCCGATTCCGCCCGGCCTCGACCTGACCGGGTACGACCCGGTTGCGTGGGCGACCGGTGGAAGCGCGCGCTACGACGACTACCGGGTGGGGGAGGTCATCCATCACGTGGACGGCATGACCCTCGACGAGGCGGATCACACGTTCGCGACCCGCCTGTACCAGAACACGGCCAAGGTCCACTTCAACGCCCATGCGATGCGCGACTCGCGGTTCGGCCGCCGGCTGATCTACGGCGGGCACGTCATCTCGGTCGCGCACGCGCTGGCGTTCAACGGGCTCAACAACGCCGTCGCGATCGCCGCGTGGAACGCCGGGACGCACGCCAACCCGTGCTTTGCCGGCGACACGCTGTATGCGTGGACCGAGGTGCTCGACAAGGACGACGTGCCGGCGCGCGACGACCTCGGCGCATTGCGGCTTCGACTGGTCGCCGTCAAGAACGCCGATCCCACTCGAGAGGAGATCCCCTTGCGCGTCGAGGTGGACGGCAAGTCGCGCTACGACGAGCGCGTCGTGCTCGACCTCGACTACTGGACGCTCGTCGCCCGATAGCGGGCCGGTCGGGACGATTCCGTCGGCGCTCGGGCACAGGCGCGGCACGCCGCTGCGCGGTGTCCGTGGCGACCCCGTGACCGCACGCCGTGGGGCGTCGCGCCGTTGCGCGCGGACGCGGCATGGGGTATGCGGTCTGCCTTGCGTACGCTGATCTGCATCGCGACGTGCGCGGTCGCGCGCGTCGCCGCGGCCGACGGCGCCTATACCGTGCGCGTGGACCCGCCCGCGGCGACCGCGGCGACCGGCGAGCGGGGCGCGTTTTCGCTCACGATCGCGCCGGCAGCCGGCTACGAGATCGACGCGGACGCGCCGCTGCGCGTGCGGCTGTCGGCGCGCCCACCCGGCGGGCTCGACCTGCCGCGTCCGCGGTTGACGCGCGCCGACGCCGCGGACCCGCGGGCGGCGGCGCCGCGGTTCGATCTGCCGTTCGTCGCGCGCGAAGCCGGCGACTACGCGGTCGACATCGACGTGCGGTTTTGGTTGTGCCGCCGATACACGTGTCGCGCCGTCCACGCCCGCCGGCGCGCTCGCGTGCACACCCCGGCGTCCCCCGCGCGCGACGCCGGCGGTCCGGATGCCCCACCGCCGGGCGCATCGGCCCACTCCGTTCGCTCGTCCGATGGACCCTCGCATCCATAGCGTCGTGCTCGACAACGGCCTGCGCGTCGTCGTCGTGCCGCTTGACCACCTGCACACCGCCACCGTGCAGCTCCACGTCAAGGTCGGCTCCCGGTTCGAGACGCCGGACGACAGCGGCCTGTCGCACTTCGTCGAGCACATGCTGTTTCGCGGGACGGAGGCCTACCCGTCGTCGTACGAACTGAACTTCGCCGTCGAGCGACTCGGCGCCACGTTGGATGCCGAGACCGGGCGCGATCTGTCGATGTATCCGCTCACCGTGCCGCCGGGGCTGTGCGGCGACGCGGTGCTGCTGCTGGGCGAACTCGTGTCGCGCCCGCGGTTCGACGACATCGAACTCGAGCGGCAGATCCTGATCGAAGAGCTGAACGAGGACTTCGACGAGCGCGGGGTCGAGGTGTGTGCGGACGAGATCGCACGCCGGTTGTTGTTCGGTGACCATCCGCTCGGCCGCCGCATCACCGGCCCCCGCGACAACGTCGAGCGGTTCACGGTCGACGACGTTCGCCGGCATCACGCGCGGTTTTACGTCGCGCGCAACATGGTGTTGGTTGCAGCCGGTCCGGTCGACGCCGGCGCGGTGGTGCGCGCGGCGCGCTCCGCGTTCGGGGGGCTTGCCGCCGGCGAGCCGGCCACGTTCGTTCCGGCGCCCGAGCCGCCCGGCGCGCCGCAGTTTGCCTACGTCGATCAACCCGGCTCGCAATCGGACGTCCACCTCGCGCTCGTCGGCCTGCCCGAGGCCGACGCGGACTACGCGGCATCCGTCGCGCTCCTTCGCGTCCTCGACGACGGCATGTCGGCGCGTTTGCACTATCGGCTGTGCGACCAGCGCGGGCTGGCCTACTCGATCGCCGCGGGGATCGAGCCGCTGCACGACTGCGCCGTGTTCGAGATCGAGGGGGCCACCGCGCACGCCAAGGTCCCGGACCTGCTGGCGGGGGCGCTCGAACTGCTGCTCGAGCTGCGCGCCGAGCCGGTGTCCGCGCGCGAGCTGGACAAGGCCAAGGTGCGCTACGAGTGCGACGCGCAGGCGGCGCTCGACGATGCGGCGGCCATCGCGTCGTGGTACGGGACGCTCGCGCTGTACGGCCAGCGCCCGCTGCCGTCTCTGCAGTCGCGGGTCGACCAGATGCGCGCGGTGACCGCCGCCGACGTGCAGCGAGCGGCCGCGCGAATCGTGCGCCCGGAGCGAAGCGCGGTCGTGATCGTCGGCACGCTCAGCCGCGCGCGCGTGGCGGTCGCCCGCGAGATCGCGACGGCATGGACGTAGGCTGCCGGTCGCGGGGCGCCGGCTCCGCCGCGACGGGCGCCGAGTGCGCGGCGGCCGTGGCCGCACCGAACTGTGGTACAACCGATCCGCGGAGCGCGGGCCGTCGTGCGCCCGGACCGCGCGGTACCGCGCACGGCGCACCGCGCCGGATGTCACGAACGCAAGGGCGGGCCGAGCATGTTGCTGAACAAGATCGTGGTGGCGGAGGACGACGACGCGATCGCGCACATGGTCAACATGGCGTTGGGCGACGCCGGATTCTTGTGTCTGCGCGCGCGGGACGGCGAGGAGGCCATTCGGCTGGTTCGCGTCCAGTCGCCGGATCTGCTGATTCTCGACGTGATGATGCCGCGGTGCGACGGCATCGAGGTCGTCCGGCGTCTTCGCGCCGACGTGGTGACGTCCAAGACGCCCGTGCTGATGCTCACGGCGCTGTCGTCGGTCGAAGACCGCATCGAAGGGCTCGAAGCCGGCGCGGACGACTATCTCAGCAAGCCGTTCGACCTGCGCGAGCTGGCGGCGCGGGTCAAGGCGCTCATCCGCACGTCGCGGCGCGAGCGCGAGCGCAATCCGGCGACCGACCTGCCCGGGTCGAGCGCGATCGATCGCCACCTGCACGAGTTGCTGCGGGCTGGCGTGCGCGCCGCGGTCGTGCACGCGCACGCTGTCGGGTTCGAGGACTACGCGGCCGACGCCGGCTACGCGCGCGCCGAAGACCTGGTGAAATCCCTCGGCGCGACGGTCCTGCGCGTCGCCGCGGCCGCCGCGGACGGTGCGTTCGTGGGTCACCTCGGCGGCGCCGATTTCGTGGTCACCGTGCCTCCCGCCGCGGGCGAACCGCTCGCGCGCGACCTCATCGCCGCGTTCAACGCCGAGCGCCGCGGGTGGGGGGCCGATGCGCTTCGCCTGGCGGTCGCGGTGGTGAGCACCGACGGCATCGGCCCCGGTGACCCGGACGGCTCGGACGAGCTGGCGCGGCGCATGGCGGCTGCGCTGCGCGCGGCCAAGCAGCGCGACGGGTCGAGCCACGTCGTGTGGGCGCCGGCGGGCGGGTAGGCGTCTCGTTCCGGCCTCTGACCCGGCATGCGGATGTGCGCGGAACGCTCCTGTGGCTCGTCGGTCCGGTTCGCCGGTCGCGGTGACTCGGGTCGCGACGGCGCGGCCGGCGAGCGTCGCGGCGGCGGGGCGGAGTGACGGTGGCGAGGCCGACGGGAGGCGGCGGACCGCGGGGCCCCGGGCCGGGCGCGGTCCTGGGCCGCTACGCGCTGTGCGAGGAGGTAGGCGCCGGCGGCATGGCGTCGGTGTGGCGCGCGGTCGACCGGCAGCTTCGCCGCGTCGTCGCCGTCAAGGTGTTGCATCCGCACCTCGCCAAGCGCGCGGATGTCGTCGCGCGGTTTCATCGCGAGGCGCGCGCGGTCGCCGCGCTCGATCACCCGCACGTGCTGCGCGTGTTCGACGTCGGCGGCGGGGACGGCGACGAGCCGCCCTACCTGGTGACCGAGTGGATCGCCGGCGGCAGCCTCGACGCGTTCGCGCGCGCTCGCGGTCCGTTGCTCGGCGAGATCGTCGCGTCCGTCGGCGCAATCCTGTGCGACGCGCTGGCCGTCGCGCACGCCGCCGGGATCGTCCATCGCGACGTCAAGCCGGCGAACGTACTGGTCGACGACGGGGGGCGTCTGGTGCTCGGCGACTTCGGGGTCGCCCGCGTGCGCGAGGGCGACTCGCTGGTGACCGCGACCGGGGCGCTGTTGGGCACGCCGGCGTTCATGGCGCCGGAGCAGGCGCTCGGCGATCCGGTGGACGCGCGGACGGACCTGTACTCGCTCGGGGCGACGCTCTACTTTCTCGCGACGGGAGCGCTGCCGTACGCGGGGCCGCCGGCCCGCGTGATGGCCGACCTCGCGCGCGGGGGCCCGCTGCCGCCGCTGGCCCGCAACCCCGCGATGGGCGGCGACCTGGCGCGGGCGATCGAGCGGTTGATGTGCCGCGACCCGGCTGGCCGGTTTCCCGACGCGCGCGCGGCAGGCGCCGCGCTCGCGGCGGTCGCGCGCGCTGGCGGTCTCGACGACCCGGCGGCCGAGTGGGCCGCCTATTTCGAGGATCCGGCCGGCTACGAGGACCGGCGGCGCGATGGGATCGCCGACTGTTGCCTCGCTGCGGCGGAGGCCGCGCGCCGGCAAGGGGCGGCCGCCCGGGCGCTCGCGCTCGCCGACCGGGCGCTGTCGTTGCGACCGGGCGACGCGCGCGCGCTGCGGCTGGTCGGCGCGATCGGCGGCCAGCGGCGCCGGCGACTGGTCGCGGCGGCGGCCGCGGCGGTGGCCGCGATCGGGGTCGCCGCGTTCGCGTGGTGGCCGCGCGGCGGCCGGCCGGCGACCCGCGGCGCCGCGGCGGCCGGCGCGGAACCGGCGTCGCCCGCCGCGGCGGCGCCGGGCGCATGGGCCGGCGCCGCCCGGCTGGTTGCTGATGCATCCGATGGGCCGGCGACCGCCGACGAGGACGTGGTTGGACCGTCCGCGTCGCGGGCTGGCGCCTCCGTTGCGGATGCGTCCGCCGAACGGTCTCGCGCCGGTGTGCCCGCCGCACGTGCGCCGGCCCGCGGTGGGGCCGGCACGGCCGGCGCGCGGGCCGGTCCCCGGTCGGACGCGACCGCCACGCGCCGCGCCGCGAGCCCGACGGCTGGCGGCGGCGCGCGGCCGGCGGA
>RFGE01000325.1 GCA_003696105.1 Deltaproteobacteria bacterium
GCGTCGGCGCGGTCGGGGGGGGGCGCGGGGGTCCACCGATCGCCGCGCACCTCGTCCAGGATCGCCAGCGCCGAGTCGACGCGGTTGAACGGCGGCATGATGTACGCCCCGGCGACGCGGTGCTTGACCGCGGCGAGGACCTCGCGGGCGATCGCGACGCCTTCGGCGCGCGCGGCGGGCCCCGACCCGACGCGGGCCATGCGGGCCCGGTACGCGTCCGGAATCGACATGCCGGGCACTTGCGTGTGCAGGAACTCCGCGTTGCGGTGCGACGCCAGCGGCAGCAGGCCGACCATCACCGGCACGCCCAGCGGCGCGACGTCGTCGAGAAACCGCTCGAGCGTGCGCGCGTCGTATACCGGCTGGGTCATCACCAGTTCGGCGCCGGCGGCGACCTTGGCCTCGAGTCGGCGCAGCTCGCGCTCGTAGTCGGCCGCGCCGGGCTCGGCCCCGGTCGCGAGCACGAACGCGGTCTGCCCGTCGAGCGCGCGTCCGGCCGGGTCGATGCCGGCGTTGAGATCGCGCGCGAGCTTCAGCAGGCCGATCGAGTCGATGTCGTACACGGGCGTCGCGAACGGGTAGTCGCCCATCTTCGGCGGGTCGCCGGTGATGATCACGAGATCCCGCATACCGAGCGCGTGTGCGCCGAGCAGGTGCGCGACCAGACCGAGGAAGTTGCGGTCGCGGGTGCACACGTGCAAGATGGGCTCGACGCCGGTTCGCTGGCGCAGCAGGGCGCACAGCGCGAGGTTGCCCATCCTCGCGGTGGCGCGCGGGCCGTCGGCGATGTTGACGATGTCGACGCCTCCCGCGAGCAGCTCGCGGACGGCGGCTTCGACCCGGGTGGTGTCCGTCCCCGCCGGGGCGTTGAGTTCGACCGACACGACGAACTCGCCGGCCGCCAGGCGCGCGCCGAGCCGGCTGCGTTCGGCCAGCGGCACGGCTGGCTTCGGCGGCGAGGCCGCGACGGCCGCGCGCGTCGCGGCCTCGCGCAGCCGCGCCGACTGCGGCCGCGCCCCCATCATGCGCACGGCGCCCATCATGCGCCGCGTGTGTTCCGGCGTGGTGCCGCAGCAACCGCCCACAAGCTTCACGCCGGACTTGAGTAATCGCCTGGCAAATACGCCGAAATGCTCCGGGTTGGCCACATAGATCGTCCGGCCTTCGATCACGCTCGGCAGCCCGGCATTCGGTTGCACCGACACCGGTTTGCCGCAGTCGACCATGGCGACCGCCACGTCGTACAGCTCCGGCGGACCCGCGCCGCAATTGGCTCCGACGAAGTCCGCTCCGGCCGCGACCAGCCGCTCGGCCACCTCGGCGGGCGACAGGCCGCCGTCCGCGCGGCGATCCGGGCCGAACACGAGCTGCGCGCCGACCGGCCGGCCGCCGCCGTGCGCGCGGGCGAGCGCGACCGCGGCCTCGAGTTCCAGGATCGACGTGAACGTCTCGAGCAGCAGCAGGTCGACCTCGGCCGCCGCGAGCGCCTCGATCTGCTCGCGCAGCGCGTCGAGCGCGAGACGCCGCTGGTGGTCGGGCGCGACGGCGAACTTCACACCGGTCGGGCCGATGGCTCCGGCGACGTACGCGTGCGAGCCGGCGACCTCCCGCGCGATCCGGGCGCCGGCCGCGTTGATCTCCGCCGCGCGGTCGCTGAAGCCGTGCTTCGCGAGCGCCAGGCGATTGGCGCCGAACGTGTTGGTCTCGAGGATGTCGGCGCCCGCGTCGAGGTATTCGCGGTGGATCTGAGCGACCAGTTCCGGCTGCGACAGGTTCAGTTCGTCGTACGACCGGGTGTGCATGACGCCGCGGTCGTACAGCAGCGTGCCCATCGCGCCGTCGAACAGCAGCGGAGCGTCCCGCAACGTATCGAGAAAGTCCCTCACGGGCCGCCGTCAACGTAACGGACGCGCCAGCCCCAGTCCAGCCAGGTGGCGGCGGATCGCGCGGAATGCGTCACCGCGGCCGATCTGCGCCAGGTGTCCGCCGGGAAACCAGTGGATGGCCGGTTGGCCCCAGTGCGTCCACAGATCGCGCGCCTGGTCGGGCGGCGTGATGCGATCGCTTCGGCCGGCGACGATCATGCGGCGCTCCCACGGAACCACGGGCTCGCGGCGCAGCGGCGCGTGCACGCGGAACGCGTCGCTGAGCAGCGTACGGTCGACCCCGACGCGCTCGGCGCGCCGCCGCTGCGGCGAGCGGTCGCTGCGCCGCCACATCAGCCGCGCCATGTCCGCGGCGGGGATGATGGGGATCGCGAACGCGAGGTCGGGCTCGACCGTGGCCAGCAACGCCGTGACGTAGCCGCCGAGCGACATCCCCATGACGCCGACCACGGGCGCGCCGCGCTGCCGCAGGTGGGCGAGCAGAGCGCGCACGTCGTGCACCGCCTGGCCGAACGCCTCGTTGGTGCGCACGATGTGCGCCGACGGAAACAGCGCGCCGGACCGCGGCGCCTGGCGCGGCGCGCGGTCGCCGTGAAACGGCAGCTGGACGAACGCGACGTCCAGCCCGATCCGCAGCCAGTACGCCGCGGCGAACGCGCGTTCCTCGAACCAGAACGCGCCGCCGCCCCAGCCGTGGATGAAGACCGCCGTCGGGCGCGGCGCGTCGCCGGCGGCCAGCAGCCGCGCTCGCACCGTGAGGTTGGCCTCGTACGACGCGTACTCGTCGACGTATGCTGCGACGGTGGGGCGCCACCGCGACGCGAACGCGAGATCGACCGCGCGTGCGGCGCCGGCCCGCGGGCGCTGCGGCGTTTCGGTCACCTGCGGCGGGGCAGGAGAGGGGAAGAACGCCGAGTCGGCCGCGAGGTTCGCGGGCGTGTTGTAGTGCGCCGCGATCGACTGCAGCCTGCGCCGGGCGTCGCCGGGCGGCCGGCGGGAGCGGCCGCGCCCCATCGCCCGGGCCATCACCCGCAGCGCGCCGCGGTCGACCGCCTCGCCGGCCCGGCGAATCGCGCCTTCGATGACTCGCGACCTCGCCATGCCGCCACCGTACCGCACGGCCGCGCCGGTGTGCTACAGGGTGTGGACGTGCTCGGCTGGCTCACCGCCGCGTTCATCGCGATCCCCATCCTCGAAATCTGGCTGCTGTTGGCCGCCGGCCGCGCGCTGGGTGCGGGGTGGACGATCGCCGCGATCGTCGCGACCGGCGTCGCCGGTGCGGCGCTGGCGCGGCACCAGGGGTTCGCCGCGGTCGACCGCGTGCGCGAGGCGTTGCGCACCGGGCGCGACGTGGGCCCCTCGGTGGTCGCCGCGGCGCTCGTGCTCGTCGCCGCAGTGCTGCTGCTGCTGCCGGGGTTCGCGACGGACGCGGTGGGGTTCGCGCTGCTCGTGCCGCCGGTGCGGGGTGCGCTGGCGCGGGCGATCGCCGCGCGGCTGCGACAGCGCGCCGGCGGCGGCCTGTGGGTGGACCTCGGCGGCGCGCACGCGGGCGGGCAGCCGTGCCCCGAGGACGACCGCGAGGACGACGACCGGCCGCCGCCGGGCGTGATCGACGTGTGACGCGGACCCGCGGCGGGCTCGCACCGCGGCAACCCGGCCGCGCCAATCGCGCTACGCTAGCCGTATGAATTGCGGGAACGAGCGCGGCGGGCGGGCGCGGTGGGTCGCGGCCGGCGTCGCGGCGTGGCTCGTCGTCGCGCCGGGCGGTGCGCGCGCGGGGACGTTCGGCGGCTTTTCCGCCGACGGCGCGCGCTACCTGGACGGCGGCTCGCGCGTGTGCGCGCCGATCGCGGCGCGCGTCGGCAGCGACGAGGCGCCCCGCTGCGAGCAGGTCGACGCGGCGGCCGTGGCGCGGCGCGGGTTTCGCCGCGGGCGCCCGCAGCCGCACGACGGATTTCGAGCCGCGGCCAACGGGCGCACGATCGAAGTGTACGCGCCGGGTTCGGCGGAGCCGATCGCGACGTGGCGCGCGGCGGGGATCGTGTCGCGAGTCGTCGCGGTGTACGCCGGAGACGATGGCCGCGTCATCGCCGTCGAGTACGAGACGCGCGCGTTCGGTCGAACGGCGCGCGAGGTGATCGCGTTTCGGCTCGCGCCGCCGGCATCGCCGCGGGGAGAGCCGGCAGGCGCTGCGCCGGCCCCGGGGGACGACCGGCCGCCGGGGGGCGGGCGAGCGGCGGGCGAGGCGCCGGGGTCGAGGTCCGCGGCGCCGGCCACCGCCGGCGCGGGGGAGGCCGAGCGCCGCGCCGGGGACGTGGCGCGCGCGGCGCGCGAGTGGGCGCGAGCCGAGCGCCACTACCGCGCCGCGCTCGCCGCCGACCCGGCGGACGTGGCCGCCCGCTACGGGCTGGCCGTCGCGCTCGCGCGGCGCGGGCGGCTCGACGCGGCCTTGCGCGAGTTGCACACCCTGGCGCGCGCCGACCGCAACCGCGCGGGCCGCTTTCTCGCGCTCGCGCGCACCGACCCGGACCTCGCCCGGCTGCGCAAGCGGCGCGCGCGCGCCTTCGACGCGGCGCTCGCCGCCGGCGACCGGCCCGCGTCGGCGTTCGATCGCCTCGTCGCCGCCGGCGGGCGCTGGGAGCGGCCGTTCGTCACCTGTCAGGAGGCGGGCGTGACCCTTCGGCTCAACCCGCGGCGGCTCACGTTCGTCCTCGACGTCGTCGACGAGTGCCGTGGCGTGACCGACCGGCTGCGATTGGACGGCACGTGGGAGGCGCGCGGCGCCGA
This sequence comes from Deltaproteobacteria bacterium, assembly GCA_003696105.1. Taxonomy (NCBI): domain Bacteria; kingdom Pseudomonadati; phylum Myxococcota; class Myxococcia; species Deltaproteobacteria bacterium. Next base: position 4,674 of record RFGE01000325.1, read on the forward strand.
CGCGCTCGTGCTCACGTTCCCGAATCCCGGGGCCGACGACGAGGTGACCGAGTGCAGCGTGCGGGCCTGCCCCGACGGATCGGGCGAGGACTGCCTCACCTGTCAGCTCGACCGCGACCTGGGGTTCACGCTGCGACCGGTCCGCCGCGGCGGCGACTGACGGCAGGCCCGCCGTGTGATCTCCCGCACCTGGGTGCGGGCGGTCCGCGGCCGCGCGGTTCGGATGAACGCATCGTGCCGCGCCGTCACTGACTGATCGGCGGTATCATGCACACGTTGGGGAGGCGCAGCGGCCCGATAGACACGCCGGCGGGGGAGCGGCCCGTCGCGGACGTCGACGAACGCGATCTGGTGCGCCGCTGCCGCGCCGGCGACCGGGCCGCCCACGACGAGTTCTACCGCCGTTACCGCCGGCAGGTGGCCTCCGTGTTGTACCGCGTGCTCAACGAACGCCGCGAACTCGAGGACCTGGTTCAAGAGGTGTTCCTCATCGCGTTCCGCGGGCTCGAGCGATTTCGCGGCGACGCGCGGGTGTCGACCTGGCTGTACCGGATCTGCGTCAACGTGGCGCTCGGAGCGATCCGCGCCAACGCCCGCCGGCCACAGCCGGTGTTGGTGGGCGATCCCGACGAGCCGCCGGCCGACGGGACCGCCGCGCACGACGGGTCGCCGCTGCGCTGTCTCGAGCGCCGGCGCGCGCGCGCGCGGGTGCTGCGCCTGCTGGCAGCCCTGCCGCCCAAAAAGCGCGTCGTGTTGTACCTGCACGAAATCGAAGGGCTCGAGCCGAAGGAGATCGCCGACATCGTCGGCGCCCATCCAGTGACCGTGAGAACGCGGCTGTTTTACGCGCGCCGCGAGTTCTTCCGGCTCGCCGCGCAGGAGGCGGAGGAGGCGTGAGCCGCCACGTACCACCGCACCGCTGGGCCGACCTCGACGACGGCCGCCTGTCGGCGCGCGCGGCGGCGCGGGCCGACCGCCACGCGCGCGAGTGCGCCGCGTGCGCGGCGGCTCGCGAGCGGGTGCGCGCCGCCCGCGCCGAGCTGCGCGCGGTCGCGGCGGACGAACCGCCCGCGCTGCGCTGGGATACGATTCGCGCGCAGGTGTACTGGACGCTGGCGCAGGAGCGGCGCGCGGGTGCGCCGGCGCGCCGCCGGTTGCCGATGGGCGCCGTGGCAGCCGGCGCCGTCGCGGTGGCGGCGGCCGCGGCGATCGCGCTGCGCTGGCCGACGCGCGAGCCGCCGCGGCCGCCGGCGCGCGCTCACGCCACCGCCGCGCCGCCGGCCGCGGGCGGCGCGCGTCTGCCGCCGGCGCCGGACGCCGCGCCCGACCAGCCGCCGGCGCCGCCCGTGCGCGGCGTGGTCACGCTCGCGGAGGGGGACGTGACCGCCGGCGGGGCGCCTCTGGCGTTCGATGAGCTGGTGGGCGCCGGCGCGCGGCTCGCCACCGGGACGGGCCGGCTCGTCGTGCAGTTCGACGCCGACAGCGTGATCGCGCTCGGCCCGCGCACCGTCGTCGACGTGGTGGCGTTCGACGCGGCGCAGGTCCGCCTTCGCGTCGCCGGCCAGGTCGACATCGAGGTGTCCCGCCGCGCCCCCGGCCAGCGGTTCGTCGTCGAGGCCGGCGTGCGCCGGATCGAAGTGCGCGGCACCGCGTTCCGCGTCGTCCACCGCGCCGGCCGGCTGCGCGTCGCGTGCACGCACGGCCGCGTCGCGGTCGTCGACGGCAGCGCGGCGACCGAGGTGCCGGCCGGCCACGTGATCGACGTGCTCGACGACCTCGCCGCCGCCGGGGCCGCGCGCCCGCTCGCTGACCGCGAGGTCGCCCGATTGCGCCGAGCGCTCGACGTGCCGCGCATTCCGCACTGGCGGTCGGCCGAGGCGGCGCTCGTGGACACCGCGCGTGTCGACGTGCCGGATGCCGCGGCGCGCGTCGACGGGATCGCGGTGGCTCCCGCGGCGGCGGTGCGCGTGCCGCCGGGCCGCCATCAGGTGGCCGTGGGCCGCCGCGCGCGGTGGCTCGACGTCCGCGCCGGAGAGCGCGCGCTGGCGCGGGTCGAGGACGCCGCGCGCGAGCGCCGGTCGGCGGCGCGGGCGGCGCAAGTCGACCGGGCACTGCGCCGCGAGCGGGCGCGGTTGGCGCGGTGCGCGCGGCCGCTCGTCTCGCACGGCATCGCCGGCGGGTCGTTCGTCACGGTCGAACTCGGGATCAACCGCGACGGCAGCCAGGGGTATCTCAACGTAATCGACGGCAACGTACCCCGGTCGGTCGCCGAGTGTGTGCGCGACGTCGTCGACGCGATCGCGTTTCCGGCGGGTCGGCCCGCGCGCGTCGTGCAGCGAATCTCGCTGGCTCCGTGACGGCGCCGGTGCCCGCGGGTCACTCCACGTCGATGCAGTCGGCGATGTGGAAGATCAGGTACTCGAGCACCCGCTCCTGCGGCGTGAGCGGCCCGCTGGAGCAGTAGTTCGGAAACCCGCTGCCGCCCAGATCGCCGAAGCCGCGGCCCTCGGTATGGTAGCTGGAATACAGCACGCGCCCGCACTGCTCGTAATCGAACGTGGTCGTCAGCGGGCGCTGGCCGTCGGCATTGCCCTCGAGCCAGACGGTCACGCCGTCGCCCTCGGCTACCTGATACTGCTCGACCCAACTGGCCAGGAAGTGTTGCACGTGCACCTGGTTGGACGCGTTGATGATCTCGTCGCCGCTGGCTTCTTCGACCGCGACGAGCCACTCGGCGAGGTCGGGCGACCGCACGGTCGCGTCGACCTCGATGTCGCCGGGGCCGATGGCGGCGGCGTTGACCGGCTCCGGGTCGGGTCCGGACGCGCCCGGTTCGAAATCGATCAGCGGCGCCCAGTTCGGGATCTGCTCGATGTAGTCGTACGACCAGTCGGTGACGTACAGCCGGCCGCCGGACAACACGTAGTTTTCGATGTTCGCGCGCACCGTCGCATCCGACAGCAGATTCTCGTACGTATTGCCGGTGCAGTTGATGAAGATGATGTTGTAGGACTTCATGCGCGCCAGGTCGCGCAGCAGGTTGTCGAACGTGTCGACCGCGGCCGGGTCGGCGCCGAGCGACTGTCCCTCGTAGATGTCGAACTGGCCCTGTTCGATGCCGAGTTTGAGCAGCACGCACTCCATCACGTCGTAGTCGCCACTGGCGACGGCGATGCGCGGAATGGATTGCGTCGCCCCGTCGTCGCGGCTGGGCAGCCGGAAATATTCGTCGCCCGGCGCGTTGTCCTCGCATGGATTGGCGATCGGCACGCGTTGTACGGACCGGAATCGACCCATCTGCGTGACGACCACGATCGACTCGCCCGGGGCTTGATTGGCCGCGGTCGGCACCGGCTCGAGCCGGAAGCTGCCGTCGGTCGCCGTGGTGGTCGACACGATCGAGATGCCCTGGAGCTGGTCGCACACCTCGCACGCGACTTCGGGCGGAAACTCGGTCACGGTGCCCTTGGGGACGTAGACGGCCGCTCCGGGGACGGGATCGATGCCGTTGGGCGCGCGGACGACGCCGGTGAGCGCGGTGCGTTTGCCGTCGGGGCAGTGGTTGTAACAGCTCGCGCCGGTGCAGCCGCCGGGACCGGCGGCGTCGGCGCCGCCCGCGCCCGCGTCCGCGGCCGGCTGCGAGGCGGACGGACCGCAGCCGAGTGCGAGCGCGACGGCTGCCAGCGCGACGGGTACAATCGACCGCTTCATCGGAATACCTCCCACCAAAGACTACCGGCGACGGCGACGTTATATAGGCGACTGCCGGGGCGCGAAAAGGTCTTTTTTTTCGCGGTGCGGCGCGCCGTAGCGACTCGGAAACCTTGGTGCGGATCCTCCGCGTGTGCCGGCGCCGCACCCCCGCGAACGGATCGGGCTTTGCCCGACGAGCGCGCCCTGATACCCTGGTTGCCCGGACGGCTCGGGTCGTCGGGGAGAGCGTGTGCGGGGCGAATCGGCAAAGCACGTCGACGTTCGGTTCGCGTCGGGCGAGGAACTGCTCGGCGCGTATTGGGGCTACCTCGGCGACGGCGGTCTCGTCCTCGCGGATGCCGGCGACCTGAGTCCGGGGGACACCGTCCGACTGCGGGTGACGATCGAGTCGTCCGGTACGACGTGCGAGTTGGGCGGACACGTCGTGCGGGGCATCCGTGGAGACGGCCACGCGGTCGTGGCGTTCGAGCCGGGCGAGCCGCACGACATGCTGCTCACCGCGGCACTCGCGGAGACCGACGACGTGCCGCCGAGGCGATTTCAGCGGTTCTCGATGTCGCTGCCGGCGCGCGTACACGCGGGCGATCTGGTTGCGACCGGGACGTTGACCGACCTGAGTGCGGGAGGATGTTGCGTATGCATCGACGCGCCCCTTCCGGCCGCGCTCAGCACGGGCGAGGCGGTGAGGGTCGCCGCGGGCGACCTCGACGTGACCGGCACGGTCGTGTGGGCTCGCGGGCGCGATCGCGGTATCTGCTTCGACCCGGCCGGGCAGTGGGCCGCACAGGCGTTCCTCGACCGCCGCTGACGCGCGGTCACTCCACGGCGCGCGCGATGCGGTCGGCAGCCAGCGTCGCCAACGCCATGATCGTGACCTGCGGGTTGACCGCGAGCGACGACGGCATCACCGAGCCGTCGACGACGTACAGCCCGGGTACGTCGTGGGCCTGGAAGTCGAGTCCGACGACCGCGCGGCGCGGGTCCGGCCCCATCCGCGCCGTGCCCAGCGGATGGTATGCCGACAGCTCGAAGTCGCGGGCGCGCAGGCGAGCCGTCGCCAGGCGGGCGAGGTCGCGTTCGCCGCGCAATTCCTCGAACCCGTGTACCGGCGCGATCACGGAACGCGCGCCGGCCGCGAAGAACACGCGCGCGAGGATGGACAGGCCGCGGCGCAGTTGGTTCACGTCGCGCCGATTGAGCACGTACGTGATGACCGGCTGGCCGCGCCACGCGCGAACGCGCCCCCGCGAGCTGTCTTCGATGAGGAAGCCGAACATCGCCATGCGGTCGAACCGCTCGGCGATGTCCACGAGCCTCGGTCCGTTGAGCGGTATCGCCGCCGCGGCGACGTCGAGCGGGGTGGATCCGCCCTCGAACAACAGACCCTCGTCGTGGAACTCCTCGATCGCGTAGCCCTGCGGGATGGCGTTGAACCCGGAGATGTCCTCGTCGAACTCGCCGATCGCCGCGGCCGCCGGATGGATCGACAGGTTGCGGCCGAGCATGCCGGAGGCGTTGGCGAGGCCGTTTTCCAACAGCAGCACGGGGGTCATCAGCGCGCCGCACGCGACGACGACCGCGCGCGCGCGCACGCGGATGCGCCGAGCGCCCGCGCGGGCCTCGACGCCGACGGCCCGGCCGCCGCGCGTGACAATCCGGTCGACGCGCGCGCCGTACAGCAGTTCGGCCCCCGCGCGCAGCGCCAGCGGCACGTAAGAGATGTTCGTGCTGCGCTTCGCGTCCGTCGGGCAGCCAAAGCAACACACGCCCTTGCCGTCGCAGTCCGGCGCGTTGCGCCGCAGCGGCGTGTGCCGAAACCCCAGGCGGTCGCAGCCGCGGGCGATGACGCGCGCGACGCCGCCGAGGTAGCGCGCGTCCGCGACGGCGACGCCCAGCACCTGCTCGACGCGCTCGAAACAGCGGTCGAGTTCGTCGCGCGGCAGCGCGACGCCGAAGTCGTCGCGCCACTTGCGCAGCACCCGGTCCGGGACCCGGTAGCAGGTGCCGGCGTTGATCGTCGTCGTGCCGCCCACGGTCTTGCCGATCGGGATCGGGATGACCGTGTTGCCGACCGCGACCGTGGCGCCCATGTTGCGGTAGAGCCGCTTTTGCAGCGGCAGGGCGCGCCCGGTGAAGTCGCGCCGGTCGAAGTAGCGGCCCTCCTCGAGCAAAATGACCGCGACGCCGCGCTCGGCCAGCTCGCGCGCGACGACCGCGCCACCCGCGCCGGTGCCGACCACCGCGACGTCACAGTCGAGGTCGACATCGTCGTCGAGCGCGGCCGCGTCGTGCGCGCGTTCCACCACGTAGCGCGGCCGGTCGATCGCAGCGGGCGGGTCGAACTCGTAGACGCACCCGATGGCGCGGAAGAACGCGGGGTTGTCGAAGTGCGCCGCCTTCAGCGGCGCGGTGACCAGCCGCACCGCGAGCCGCCGCGCGACGTCGCCGCGCTGCCACGCCTCGAGCAGAGCGAGCCGGTCGGCCGGCGACAGCGCCGCGAGCCCGCTCCGCCGCCGCACGACCGCGGCGGCGTCGAGCGCCGCCAGCGCCGCGCGGTACGCCGTCGCCACCGCGACCGGCGCGCGGGCAAAGAACGCCTCGACGCGGGCGGTGACCTCCGGCCCCGCGGCCGGAAACACGCGGCCCGCCGGCAGCGCCGCCTCGGCGATGGCGCGCAGCGCCGCGCGTTCGCGGGCCGACAGCAGCGCGGGATCGTCGGGGCGCGGCGGGTGGAGCACGGGTCGACCGTACCGCCGATTGGTCGGACCTTTCAAGCCGAAAGCGCCGCCCGCCTACCGCATCGGGCCGGGCAGGGCGGCACCTGCCACATATCCGGAGTCCAGCAGGCCCCAGGTCGCCTCGAACGTCGCACCGACGAACAGCTCGCCGGACTCGAGCCGGGTCCAACTCGACAGCCGGTACCACGTCGCCCGCGCCGGCGCCCAGCGCCAGCCGACCCGCGCCTCGACCCGACTGCCGGCCGGCGCGCCGTCGAAGCCGTCGTCCGACGCGCCGACGGAGCCGGCAAACTCCAGCGCGCCCAGCGGGTCCCACGCCTCCCCGTAGACGAACCGCCGCCACGTCACCTCGGCTCGCGCGGCCCACGGCGCCGGCTCGCCCGCGTCCTCGTCGGCCAGCACGCGGTAGGTCAGCCAGCCGTCGGCGCGCAGCTCGTGGCTGCCGTCGCCGAGTTGGCGGCCGAACCTGACCTGGGCGAACACGCTCTCGTAGCGGCCGTCGCGCGCGGCGGCCGGGGTGTCGTCCTCGCGCCGCAGGAAGCTCTCGGTGAAGCCGGCGCGCGCGTCGAGCCCCTCGAGCCGGTGGTCCAACTGGCCGTCGACGAGTACTTGCAGGAGTTCGTAGGTGGTCGCCGCGTCCGGCTCGCCGAGCAGCACGCCGGCATCGCGCAGGATCGCCACCGTCGCGACCAACCGGCGCTGCGCCCCCTGTTCGCCGCGCAGCGCCCACCACGTCCGCAGCAACTTCGCCGCGAGATCGGCGGTGATCGGGCGGCCCAGCACCCGTCGTTGTGCGAGCAACTTCTCGATGCGACGTAGGCGCAAGCCTTCGCCGACGTCGACGATGCGTCCGCGGCCGACCGCGAGGCTCAGGTGGATGTCCTGCCCGGTGCGCAGCTCATTCAAGTCGTCGCCGCCCGGCAGGTCGTTGCGCACGAACACGCCGTGGACGCCGGCCGCGCCCGCGACGGCGCCGAAAAACGGGGTGCCGCCGAGGTACGTCCGCGCCTCGCCGTCGACTTGGAGGTCGAACGCGCCGGCGCGGTATTTCTCGTCGTCCGGGCGGGGATCGACGACGCCGAGCACGACGTCGGCGCGGCCGCCGTAGCGGTAGCCGGCCGCGCGCGTGTCCACGGTGCGCGCGTAGGACGCATGGACGTCGCCGGACAGCGACGACGCATCGCGGACCGTGTCGTACGACACGCCGACGTTGCCGGCCGAGAACGTGACGCGCTCGGTGGCCGCGATCACGTCATCGTCGAACGACGGCCCCTGCGGAATCGGTCGGCGGTCGCGGCTGCCGAGCAGGCCGGTGGCCAGCGGCAGGCGCGCGGCGGTTGCGTCGTCGTCGTCGTCGTCGTCCGGCTCGCGGCCGTCCGCGGCCCGCAGCGGGACGCCGATGCGGCGCAGGGCGCGCCGGGCCGCGCTGCGGACGGCGCGGTCGCGCGACGAGTCGGCGGCGACGGCGCGCAGCGCGTCCGCCGCGCGCGGATCGCCGAGGCGACCGAGCGCCTCGATCGCGATCTCCGCGACGACGTCGAACTGCTCGGTTTGCACGACCTCGATCAACGCGGGGACCGCGCGGCGGTCGCCGATCCGTCCGAGGGCGCGCGCAGCGTCGCGGCGGCGCTCGCGCCACTCGTCGACCGACATTCCGGCCGGTTTGGCGCGGACCAGCGCGATCAATGCGTTGACGTCCGCCGGCTCGTCGGCGCGGACCACGGGCGCCGCGGCGCAGGCGGCCGCGACGGCGATCAGGAGCCGAGTTCGCATAGCCTCGGATCGAACGATGGGCCCGGCGAGTTCTGCTGCAGCAGGTCGTCGCACGTCGCCGCGTCGATGCACGCGAGCGCGTAGTCGAGCGCGGCGTCCGTGAGCCGCTCGAGCCGGCGAACGCAGAACTCCCAGCCGCGGTCCTCGTCGACCAGCGGGATGACCCCGCAGTCGACCAACTTCCAGCACGCGTCCTCCGGCGTCTCGATCGCGCCGGGCGCGTCGGGGCACGCCAACGGCGCCCCCGCGGGCGTCGCGCACGGCCCGCGGCTGCCCTGCGCGCCGTCACACCCGGCGGCCGCCAGCGCCGCGGCGCACGCGGCCCACGCGGCGAACCGCGCGCGGCGCACCGGGCGGGTTGCGGATGGAGCCGTCGGCACGCGCACCGTCGTCATTCATCCGCCGCAGCCGGGCCGAGCGGACCGGGCTCCTGCGGGGGCGGAGTGGTCGGCGTCCCCGGATGCCGCTCGGGCAGCGTGCTCGCGACGAGTTCGGCGATGTCGACCACCTGGAGGTCTTCCTCGCGGTCGAGCTGTTTCGTGCCGTCGGTGAGCATGATGTTGCAAAACGGGCACGCGACCGCGACCGCCTCACAGCCCGTCGCCAGGATCTCGTTCGTCCGCTCGACGTTGACGCGCGGGCCGTCCTCCTCCATGAACATGCGGCCGCCGCCGGCGCCACAACAGAAGCCGTGGCGCTTGCTGCGCTTCATCTCGACCACGCCCCCGTAGATCGGAAGCCGGTTGAGCACGCGGCGAGGCGCGTCGTACTCGCCGTTCCACCGGCCGAGGTAGCAACTGTCGTGGAAGGTGACGTTCTTGACGCTGCGGCCGGCGGGTTGGATCTTGCCGGCTTCCATCAGGTGGTCGATCAGCTGTGTGTGGTGGATGACCTCGTAGTGGCCGCCGAACTGCGGGTAGTCGTGGCGCAGCGTGTGCAAACAGTGCGGGCACGACGTGATCACCTTCTTGACGCCCGCGCCGTTGAGCGCCTCGATGTTGGCTTCGGCCTGCATCTGGAACAGCAGTTCGTTGCCCGCGCGCCGCGCCGGGTCGCCGGTGCAGCTCTCCTCGTGGCCGAGCACGGCAAAGTCGACTTCGGCGTGTTTGAGGATCTTGACCATCGCCTTCGTTTGCTTCTGGATGCGTTGGTCGAAGGCCCCCGCACAGCCGACCCACAGCAGGTACTCGGGGTTCGGGTTGTCCTCGATCGTGGGCACGTCCAGACCGTCGGCCCAATCCATTCGCTGCCCGTTCGAGATGCCCCACGGGTTGGACTGGCGCTCGATGTTGCGGAACGTGCGCGCGAGGTCGCCGGGGGTCGCCTCCTGTTCGAGCACGAGGTTCTGCCGCATCTGGATGATCTTGAGCGGGTGTTCGATGAACACCGGGCAGACTTCCTGGCACGCGCCGCACGTGGTGCACGCCCACAGCGTGTCGTGCTGGATGCGCCCGCCGACCATCGGCTCCATCTCGTCGAGTTCGCGCTTGACCGCCTTGACGCGGTCGGCGAGCGCCTGCA
>RFGE01000326.1 GCA_003696105.1 Deltaproteobacteria bacterium
CCCTTTTACCGCGGCAATTTGGTGCACCTGGGCCGGATGCTGCACGCGATGGGCGACATCGCGGTGCCCGGCCACGTGAGCGGACGGCTGCTGCACCCGGAGCATCTGGTCGTGGAGGGCACGGCCCACGCCGCCATGCAGCAGTTTTACACCTACGCCGACGGCGACGAGACGACGTCCGCGACCGGCGCGGTGCAGGCGCGCTACACGACGGTGGGCGACACGTCGTACGAACTCGAGGGGCTGATCGACGTCGAGGCGGCGCAGACCTTGATCGCAGAGCAGGTGACAGACTCCGAGTTCGCGAGCCGGTCGATCGAGGACATCGCGGAGGACGCGGCGAAGCGGGCCAGCACTGTAGCTCAGAATTATCGGAGGGCCGGCGCCTTCGACTCCAACAGCACCGAGTCGGGCATCGTGTCGCCGGCGATCCGCCGCGAGTTCCTGACCTACGCGTTCGCCAACAACGTCGTCGCGCTCACCCGCGCGGTGCAGATGTTCTACCAGGAGAAGTCGTCGCGGCCGTGGAGCGAGATGGTCGCCGAGGTCACGTGGACCGAGCGCGACGCCGAGCTCGCCGAGCAGCCGTCGATCGACCCGGACATGCCGCCGACCCGGCTCTGGTTTTCTCCCAACCTCACCGGGCCCTACGGCTACAACCTCAACGTCGACGCGTTCTACGAGGAGCGCCAGTGGATCGACCGGTGCTTCGTCGACCCGTCGAAGTCGTCGCCGGTGGGGCCGGCGCTGCCCAACTTCGTGCCGACCGACCAACTCGCGGTCGACCTGGTGCTCGCCGGCGCTCTGCCCGAGGAGGGCGGTGACAAGGCGCCGATCGGCGGCGACAGCAACCTGATCCACGTCACCGGCGCGTACTCGGCCGGCAAGATGCACGTCGAGTACTACCGCGGCAGCCTGAAGGACTCGGCCGGCGCGGTCGTGCGCCTGCCGGCCGGCGCGATCGCCGAGGGCGTGGCCGTGTGGTGCTCGGGCCCCGACGTGTGGAACACCGAGCGCCTCGACGAAGAGGGCAAGGCGGCCCCGGCGCTGCCCTGCGGGATCGCGGAGATCCGCCCGGTGAACGCGCGGGAGTGCACGCCGCGCGAGTCGATCCAGTTCCTCGGCGACGACCCGGTGCTGGTGGACGACGGCGGCACCGGCCATCAGCCGCCGCCGATCGGCGGCGTCGGCGTGGTGCCGATCCGAGACGTCGCGGTGTCGCTCGGCGCGCGGCCGGAGGCGGTGAACACGGCGCTCGCGCCGGTGTCCGGCGGGAAGGCGACGCTGGTCTACCCGGCGGCGACCGGGCGCGCGGCGATCGTGTGGAAGCGCAGCGGCGAGACCAACGTGGTGTCGATCGGCGACGACGGCGGCGTGTCGGTCATGCGCACGCGCAAGTTCGCGCCGCGCTGAGCGCGGGCGGCCGGCGGCGGACCGCCCGGTCGGGCCTCGAGGCTCGGCCGGGCGCCCGCCGCGCGGGCCGGCCTCGCGCACCGGGGTCGCGCGCCCCGCCCACCCGCCGGCGGACGCCGGCGGTTCGCGCGTCCGGAGGATGACGCCGCGGCGAGATCCGGCGCGTGGGCCGGCGCGGCGCGGGCGGCCGGCGACGGGGTTCGCGGGCCGGCCGAGGCGGCGAACCCCTCGGCCGAGGACGGCGCCGCGGGCACGGCATCGCCGCGGCAGCGGGCGCGCGAGCCGTCCGCCGCGCCGGGGATCGGGCTACGATGGCCGCCATGCGGGTGCTCGTGACGGGCGCGACCGGGTTCATCGGGCGTCGGCTGGTCGGCCGGCTGCGCGACGAGGGCGTGGACGTCCGCGCCCTCGCGCTGCCGGATGAGCCGGCCGGCGGGCTCGGTCCGGTCGAGGTCGTACGCGGCGACGTGGTGGATGCCGGCAGCGTGCGCGCCGCGGTCCGCGGCGTCGGCTGCGTGTACCATCTCGCGGCCGTCGTGACGGACTGGGGAGACGAGGATGTGTTTCGGCGCGTCAACGTCGACGGCACGCGCAACGTGATCGACGCGGCCGCCGACGCGGGGTGCGGCCGGGTCGTCGTCGCGTCGAGCATCGTGTGTTACGGCACCGGCCTGCTCGGCGACGTGTGCGACGAGGTCGCGACGCCGCGGGAGTACGGCATCGGCCCGTACAGCCGCACCAAGCGGGAGGCCGAAGAAGTGGCGCTCGACGCCCACGCGTTCGGCCGCGTGCCGGTCGCGGTGGTGCGCCCCGGCAACGTGTGGGGGCCGGGGTCGCGGCTGTGGGTCGGCGAGATCGTCTCGGCGCTGCGCCGCGGGCTCGCGCCGTTGATCGACGGCGGCGCCGGCGATGCGGCGCTGGCCTACGTGGACAACGTGGTGGACGTGCTCGTCCGCGCCGGCCGGGCGGACGACGCGCCCGGGCGCATCTACAATGCGGCCGACGGCGAGGGGATCACCTGGCGCCAGTATCTGGACGACCTCGCGCGCGCCGCCGGCGTGCCGCCGCCGCGCCGGTCGATCCCGGCGGCGGCGGCGACGGTGGCCGCGTCCGCGCTCGAGCGGCTGTGGCGGGTGCGCCGGCGCGCCGATCGGCCGCTGCTCACGCGCGAGGCGGCGCTGCTGCTGCGGTCGCGCGCCCGCGTGGCGATTGACCGCGCGCGGCGCGACCTGGGGTACGAACCGTTGGTACGCTACCGCGACGGGATGGCGCGCGTCGCGCGCGCCCTGCAGGACAATCAATGAGGATGCAACGGATTTTGTCGGTGTCTTGGCTGGCCGTCGCGGCGGCCGCGTGCGACCCCGCCGCCACGGCGACGGGACAAGGCGGGCCGCTCGACGAGCAGCAGCGGTCGCAGCTCGGCGAGACGTGCGACACGTCGCTTCACTGCGCGCCGGGGCTGCGATGTCTCGACGGCGTGTGCCGCGCGGCGCAGTCGTCGGTGCTCGGCGAGTTCTACGCGGCGGTGGGGGCGGTCGCGCTCGGCCGCGGCGACACGGCGGCGGCGATCGACGCCTATACCCAGGCGGTCAACCAGTACGAGGCGGATCGCGTCGACCCGCCCGCGGACCTGCTGTGCGCGTTCGGCGGCGCGCTGGTGCGCGATCGCGACGATCGCACCCACGCCGAGATGGCCGCGCGCGTGCTGCACAAGTGCGTGTTGGGGGCGCCGCCGGGCTCGGCGCTGCGCGCGACCGCGATGCGCCACCTGGCGCGGCTGGTCGACGCGGGTCTCGATCCGTTGCTGCTCGCCCGGGCCGAGCCGGCCGACGTCTACTTGACGAAACAGCCCGCGCTGCCGCCGGTCGACGCGGTGAAGGTGACCGCCGCGCCGCAGGGGCGAGCGCCGCGGTCGCGCACGTTCACCGGGTGGATGAATCTGCTGGCGTCGCCAAAGGTCAAGGCGGCGCTCGCGCCGTGCTGGGAGGCGCACGCCAAGGCGACGCGGCAGACGGAACTCAAGGTTCGCCTCGGCCTGCACTACCACTTCCGGCTCGACGAGTACGACGACTTCGATCGGTCGTTGCTCGACATCGTCGACGCGACGCCGGTCGGCGGCGCGACGCCGGACGCGGCGGCGTGCGTCCGCGACGCGCTGGCGCCGGTCGCCGACGAGTTCGCCCGCACGGGCCCCGAGGCGACCTGGCGCGCCGTCGTCGACCTGACGATCGGCGCGTGACGCGGCGAGGCCGCCCGCCGCGGAGGTCAGCGCTCGGCCGCCGCGCGCGCCTGCGCGATCGCGCGGTTGGTGAGCGGCACGATCCAGTCCGCGTAGGCGCGCTTGTCGTCGGCCGGGAGCTGGCCCAACCGCAGCCGCAGGCCGACCTTGTCCGCCGCGGCCCACACGACGCGCGCGGGGATGTCCAGCGGCGTGCCGTCGGCCGAGAACCGCAGCGTCACGATCGTCCCCGGGATGAGGCGGGCGCCGTCGGCCGGGCTCACGACGAGCTCGGCCCCCTGGCACGAGATGTCCTTGAACCGCGCCTCGACGGTCACCGTGCCGGCGCCGGGGTTGGCGTGGCTTCGCGGGACCTCGAGCTGCCCGGGTTCGGTGAAGGGAATGCGCGGGTAGCGTCGCTGTTCGACTCCCATACCGACCTCCTGGCGACACGATAGCAGCCGCGGCCGCCGGGGGTACGAAAATCGGCGCTTGTCGGGCCGCGGCCGGCGTGATAGCCAGACGATTCGTGGACTTGCGCGCGATGACATACGGCGAACTGGCCGCGTTCGTCACGGGGGAACTCGGCGAGCCCGCCTACCGCGCCGAACAGATCTTTCGGTGGCTGCACGGCCGCGGCGTGACGTCGGTCGACGAGATGACGAACGTGCCGAAGCCGCTGCGCGCGCGGCTGGCCGAGCGCGCGCACATCGGCACGCTGCGCGTCGACCGCGTGCAGCGCTCGCGCGACGGGACGCGCAAGTTGCGGCTGGTCGCGCGCGACGGCGCCGCGATCGAGAGCGTGCTCATCCCGGACGGCGACAAGCTCACTCAGTGCATCTCGTCGCAGGTCGGCTGCGCGCTCGACTGCAAATTCTGCGCGACCGCGACCCTCGGGCTGTCGCGCAACCTCGACGCCGGCGAGATCGTCGACCAGGTGTATCGCGCGCGCGCGCTGCTCGCCGTCGAGGAGCCGGGCCGGCGGATCACGAACCTGGTGTACATGGGCATGGGCGAGCCGCTGCACAACTACGACCAGGTCGTCCGGTCGCTGCGCATCCTCACCCACGAACTCGGTGCGAACCTGTCGCACCGGCGCATCACGGTGTCGACCGTGGGGCTCGTGCCCGGCATCGACAAGCTCGGCCGGGAGGATTTTCAGGTCAACCTCGCCGTTTCGCTCAACGCGGCCGACGACGCGACGCGCGCGCGCATCATGCCGGTCAACAAGAAGTACCCGATCGCCGCGCTGCTCGCGGCGGTGGCGCGCTACCCGCTCGACCGGCGCCGCCGGGTGACGTTCGAGTACGTGTTGATCGAAGGGGTCAACGACTCGGTCGCCGACGCGGCGAAACTCGCGCGCCTGCTGTCCGGCATGCGTTGCAAGGTCAACTTGATTCCGTGGAACCCGCACCCGGCGGCGCCGTTTCGCCGGCCGAGCGACGCGGCGATCGCGGCGTTTCAAAACGAGGTCAAGCGGCGCGGGTTGCCCGCCTACCTGCGCGCGCCGCGCGGCGACGACATCGACGCGGCGTGCGGCCAGCTCGCGCTGCGCGGCGGCGATGCGGTCGTGCCGCTGTCGGTGCGCGCGTAACGGAGGCTCACGGGACGTCGTCGGGGTCGACGGGCTCGTCGGCCGGCGCGGCGCGCAGCACGTTGCCGAAGTACGCGAACGCCGCGAGCCCCAGGCCGAACAGCAGGGCCGGGCTGGCGTGGCCCCAGTCGCGCGCGGCGAGCCGCAGGCCGCCGTAGGCGAGCAGCGCCGCCGCGGCGAGGCCCGCGAACCCGCGGGCGAGAGCGCCGATGGACGGGCGGTCGGTCTTCGGGGGCGCCGCGGCGACCGCGTGCGGCAACCGGCGCCACAGCAGCAACGCCGGGGCGGCGAGCGCGATCGTGGTGGAAAAGAACCCGACCCAGCCGACCAGGTCGATCACGTAGCCGGAGGTCGCGTTCAGCACTCGGCCGAGGACCGACGACGCGCTCGACAGCAGCGCATATTGGGTCGCGCTGTAGCGACGGTTGCAGATCGACATGAGGTAGGCGACGAACGCCGCCGTGCCGAGCGCGTTGCAGAAGTTGTCGACGGCGACGGCGGCGATCAGCCCCGCGTGGCTGCGGCCGGTGACCGCGAGCAGCGCGTAGCCCGCGTTGGTGAGGGCCTGCGCGGCGCCGAAGTACAGCAGGCCGCGGCGCGTGCCGACGCGGTCGATCACGGCGCCGCCGGCGGCGACGCCCACGATCGTGGCGCCGGAGCCGACCAGCTTCTGGATCCAGGCGATGTCGGCGAGCGAAAACCCCTGCTCGCGCAGCAAGAACGGGACGACCATCTGGCCGGCCACCGCGTCGCCGAGCTTGTAGAGCATGACGAACGCGAGCGCGACGACGGCGCCGCGGCGGGAAAAGAAGTCGGCCAGCGGATCGACGATGGCGGCGCGCAGCGATGCCGGGGGGCGGATCGCCGGCGGGGCAGGGGCCGCGAGCGACGCCGCGACGCCGACGGTCATCAGCGCCGCGAGGATCCAGTAGACGTTGCGCCAGCCGATGGTGCTGGCCATCAACAGGGCAGCGAACCCGGACGCGAGCATGCCGATGCGGTAGCCGCCGACGTACGCGCCGGTGCCGCGGCCGCGCTCGTCGTCGGGGAGCACCTCGGTGCGGTACGCATCGACCACGACGTCCTGGCTGGCGGACAGGAACGCGACGGCGAACGCGAGCAGGGCGACCACGCCGGTCGACGCGGCCACGTCCATCGCGCCGAGCGCCGCGATCGCGATCGCGAGCAGCGCCTGCGTGACGATCATCCAGCCGCGCCGGCGGCCGAGCAGCGGCGGCGCCCACCGGTCCATCGCCGGAGCCCACAGCCACTTGAAGTTGTACGGCAGGCTCACGAGCGCGAACGCGCCGATCGTCTTGTAGCTGAGCCCCTCTTGCGTGAGCCAGGCCGCCAGCGTGCTGCCGGTGAGATACAGCGGCAGACCGGACGAAAACCCGAGCGGCGCCTGGATGCCGATGCGGCGCGCGCGCGAGGTCATGACGACTTGCGCGCGCGGATGATGCGCGCGAATGCGTCGCCGGCGGCCGCGCACACGTCCGCGAGACGGTGGCCGGCGGGCAGCGGGCCGCCGTCGGCCGCGTGGGCGTACACCAGGTTGACGACGCGCGTGCCGATGACCACGGGGACGACGATGACCTCGGCCGGGGGCGGACAGCGAAGCAGCTTCCACAGCCGCCGCTGCACGTCGTCGCCGTCGGCGGGCGGCCGGCCGGCGAACGGAGCGCGCGCCGCGTACGCGCGCTGAAATGCGGACGGCGCAGACAGCGGGATCGCGATCGATTCGATCAGGTCGGCATCGACCTCGGGGAAGCTGCCCAGCCAGCCGAGCGCCGCGTCCTGTTTGCAGATGAGGACCGCACCGCAGCCGAACGTCATGCGCAGATAGCCGACGATCGCGGCGCCGACCGCGTCGCGGTCGTCGGCGGTCGCGAGGACGGCGAGCGCGTCGTCGGCCGACAGCAGCGATGGCGCGGCGCGCGGTGGCGCGATCGCGGCGGCGGGCGGTGCCGGCGGCGGCAGGTCGACGGGCAGATCGTCCCAGCCGGCGTCGACGGTGGACAGGCGGCCGGATGCGGGCGCAGGGCCCGGGCTGGCGTCGCCCGGCGGGGTGGGGGGCGGCGCGGCGAGGACCGGCTCGAGCGGAGGCAGGCGCGGCGCGGCCGCGGGCGTCGCCGGCGGCGCGGCCGGCCGTGCGGCGGTTCGGCCTCCGGCGTCCGCGGGGTCGAGCGCCGCGTCGAGCGCCGCGACCTGGGGCGATCGCAGGAACCGCCGCGGCGGGATGCCGTACAGGCGGTCGAGGTACTGGATGATGTAGTACTCGGGGGCGACCGACGGCCGCACGGGCATCCCGGCCGCGAAGCCGACCTCGTCGACCGCCGCGATGTCGTCGGGGTCGAGGAAGGCGACGACCAGCTCGCGCCCGTACCGGGTGGCGATGCCGATGGGAATGGCGCTGTGGCGCTCGGCGATGTGGCGCGGCACCAGGCGGAGCAGCGACCGGTCCACCGCGTCGAGGTGCTTGCGCCGGGCGGCCGGGACGCCCTTTTGCTGGGCGAGTGCGTTGGCCACCTGGTCGCCGGTGACGGCGCCCAGCTCGATCAGGTTGGTGCCGATCCGGCCGCCGAGCGCTGCCTGCGAGCGCAGCGCGCTGGCGATCGCGGCGTCGCTCGCGAGCCCGTCGGCGTGCAGTATCTCGCCGAGGCGCACGAGCGCACGATATCACGTCCTCAGTTTTCCTTGACCGCCTGAGCCAGCTCGACCAGCGCCTGTTTGGCGTCGCCGAACAGCATGAGCGTATTGTCGGCGGCAAACAGGGGGTTGGGAATGCCGGCGAATCCGGGGCTGAGGCTGCGCTTGATCACCACGCACGTGCGCGCCTTGTCCACGTCGATGATCGGCATCCCGGCGATCGGGCTGTTCGGGTCGGTCTTGGCCGCCGGATTGACCACGTCGTTGGCGCCGACGACGATCGCGACGTCACACGTGTCCATCGTCGGGTTGATCTGCTCCATCTCGACGAGTTCCTCGTACGGCACGTCCGCCTCGGCCAGCAACACGTTCATGTGGCCCGGCATCCGGCCGGCCACCGGGTGGATCGCGTACTGGACCTCCACGCCGCGCTCCTTGAGCGCGTTGGCGAGATCGCGCAGCGCGTGTTGCGCCTGCGCGACGGCGAGGCCGTAGCCGGGGACGAACACGACGCGGCTGGCGCCGTCGAGCAGCATCGCGACCTCTTCGGCGGAGGTCTTCTTGATGCGGCCGCCGTAGACCTCGTCGGCGGATGGGCCGCCGTCGCCGGCCTCCAGCGTGCCGAACAACACGCTCAGCAGCGACCGGTTCATCGCCTTGCACATGATCGACGTGAGGATGATGCCGGACGCGCCGACGAGCGAGCCGGCGATGATGAGCACGTTGTTGCCGAGCACGAAACCGGTGGCCGCGGCCGCCAGGCCCGAGTAGCTGTTGAGCAGCGCGATCACGACCGGCATGTCGGCACCGCCGATCGGCAGCACGAGCGTGAATCCGAGGATCGAGCCGATGCCGACGAGCACCCAGAACCCGGTCATCGTCGGCTCGGCGATCAACCACGCGGTGACGGCGAGCGCGCCGAGGCCGAGCAGGGCGTTGACCGGGGTCAGGCCGCGGACGCTGCGCTTGATCAGCTCCTGCAGCTTGGCGAACGCGATCAGGCTGCCCCAGAACGTCACCGCACCGATGAGGGCGGTCGCGGCGACCGGCACCGTCTTCATCGCCTCGGGGGACAGGTGCTGTTCGACGAGCGCGGCGTGCAGTTCGGCGGCCGCGACCAGGACCGACGCGCCGCCGCCGAAGCCGTTGAACAGCGCCACGAGCTGCGGCATGGCGGTCATCTGGATCTTGACCGCCAGTACGGCGCCGATCAGGCTGCCCACGGCGACACCGGCGAGGATCTCGCCCCAGTCCACGATGCCGCGCGACAGCAGGACCGCCGCGACGGCGACGAACATGCCGAGTGCGCCGATGAGGTTGCCGCGCACGGCGGTGCGCGGATGGGTGAGGCCCTTGAGGCCGAGGATGAACAGCACCGAGGCCAGCAGGTAGGCCAGGTTGATGATGGATGTGCGATCCATGGTGGAACCCCCGCGCGAGCCGTGACGGCGTTACTTCTTGCGGAACATGCCGAGCATGCGGTGGGTGACCAGGAAGCCGCCGACCACGTTGATCGTCGCCATCGCCACCGCCGTGACGCCGAAGATCGTCGCCAGCGTGTCGTGTTGCTGGCCGGCCGACAGCACCGCGCCGACGAGCGTGATGCCCGAGATGGCGTTCGACCCCGACATCAGCGGCGTGTGCAGCGTCGGCGGGATCTTCGTGATGATCTCGAAGCCGACGAAGATCGCCAGCACGAATACGGTGAGGTAGACGATGAGCAGGTCCATTTAGCCCCCAAGCAGCGCCTTGATTCGCTCGTGGACGACCTGGCCGTCGCGGCACAGTAGGGTCCCGGCGGTGATCTCGTCGTTCGTATCCAGCACGAGCTGGCCGTCTTTGATCAGGTGCGACAGCAACGTCTGAACGTTCTTCGCGTACATCTGGCTCGCGTGGTACGGCACGGTGGCCGGCAGGTTGAGCGGCCCGAGGATCGTCACGCCGTGCGCGACCACCCGCTCGCCGGCCTTCGTCAGCTCGCAGTTGCCGCCGCGCTCGGCGGCCAGGTCGACGATCACCGAGCCGGGTTCCATCGCCTTGACCATGTCCTCTGTCACCAGCACGGGCGACCGCTTGCCGGGGATCGCGGCGGTGGTGATCACGACGTCGTTGCGGGCGACCACCTGGCCCATCTGTTCGCGCTGGCGCCGGAGGAACTCCTCGCTCTGCTCTTTCGCGTAGCCGCCCTTGTCCTCGGCGTCGCCGGTGTCGAGGTCGAACTCGACGAACTTGGCGCCGACGGACACGACCTGGTCCTTGACCGCCGGCCGGACGTCGTAGCCTTCGGTCTTGGCGCCGAGCCGTTTGGCGGTCGCCAGCGCCTGCAGGCCCGCGACTCCGGCGCCGACGACGAACACCTTGGCCGGCGAGATCGTGCCGGCGGCGGTCATCATCATCGGGAACATCCGCGGCAACTCCGACGCGGCCAGCAGCACCGCCTTGTAGCCGGCGATGGTGGCCATCGACGACAGCGCGTCCATCGACTGGGCCCGCGTGATGCGCGGGATCGTCTCCATCGCCAGCGCCACCAGCCCGGCTTGCGCCATCTGCTGGACGCGCTGCGGGTTGCCCAGCGGGTCCATGAAGCCGATCAGCGTGGCGCCGGAGCGCAGCGACGCCGCCAACTCGCCGGCGTTGACCGCGACGACGATGTCGGCGGCGAGGACCGCGTCGCGGTCGGCGATCTCCGCGCCCTTTTCGCGGTACGCCTCGTCGGTGTAGCCGGCGTCGGCGCCCGCGCCGGCCTCGACGCGCACCGTCAGCCCGGCCTTGGTCAGCGGCGGAATGACCGCGGGGACGAGCGCGACGCGGCGCTCGCCCGGGACGACCTCCTTCGGGACGCCGACGATCATGGTGCGGACCTCCGGTTACGCGGGCCGCGCGGTCGAGGTGAGATCGGCCTGCGAGAAGAAGAACGCGATCTCGGTGCGCGCGGTGTCGGGGCCGTCGGAGCCGTGGACCGCGTTGCGCTCGATGTCCGTGCCGAACTCGGCGCGGATGGTGCCCGGCGCCGCCTCTTTCGAGTTCGTCGCCCCCATGATCTCGCGGTTGCGCGCGATCGCGTTTTCGCCTTCGAGCACCTGGACGACGACGGGGCCCTCGGTCATGAACTTGACCAGGTCGTTGAAGAACGGGCGCTCGGCGTGCACCGCGTAAAAGCCCCGCGCCTGCGCCTCGGTGAGCCGGATCATGCGCTGCGCCACGACGCGCAGGCCGCCGGCCTCGAGCTTCGCGATGATCGCGCCGATCGCGTTTTTCGCGACGGCGTCCGGTTTGATGATGCTCAACGTCCTCTCGATCGCCATGGTACGTCTCCTGTGGGTTACAGCAGCGCCGCGAGCGTCTTGCCCATTTCGGCGGGAGTCGGTGCGACGGCGATGCCCGCCGCTTGCAGCGCCGCGATCTTTTCGTCCGCGGTGCCCTTGCCGCCGGCGATGATCGCGCCGGCGTGGCCCATGCGCTTGCCCGGCGGCGCGGTGCGACCGGCGATGAACGCCGCGACGGGCTTTTTGACGTGCTCTTTGATGTAGGCCGCGGCCGCTTCCTCCGACGAGCCGCCGATCTCGCCGATCATGAAGATGGCCTCCGTCTCGGGGTCGGCGTTGAACAGCGCGAGGCAGTCGATGAAGTCCAGCCCCTTGACCGGATCGCCGCCGATGCCGATCGCCGTGCTCTGGCCGAGGCCCAGCGCGGTGAGCTGGTGGACGATCTCGTAGGTGAGCGTGCCGGACCGCGACACGACGCCGACCTTGCCGGGCGTGTGGATGTAGCCCGGCATGATGCCGATCTTGCACTGGCCGGGGGTGATGATGCCCGGGCAGTTCGGCCCGATGAGCACCGTGTCGGGATAGTCGGCGGCCAGGGCGGCGCGCACCCGGACCATGTCGGCCACCGGGATGCCCTCGGTGATGGCGACGACGACGCGCACGCCGGCGGCGGCCGCCTCGAGGATCGCGTCGGCCGCGAACGGCGGCGGCACGTAGATCACGCTCGCGTTGGCGCCGGTCGCGGCCACCGCCTCGCTACACGTGTCGAACACGGGAATGTGCTCGAGGCCGTCGACCTTCGCGCCGGCCTTGCCGGGCGTGACGCCGGCGACCACGTTGGTGCCGTACTCGACCGCCTGGCGCGTGTGGAACGCGCCGGTCGAGCCGGTCATGCCCTGGACGATCAGCTTGGTTTCGGTTCCGACGAGTACGCTCATTTCGCCAGCTCCACGGCCTTTTTCGCGCCGTCTGCCATGTCCTCGGCCGCGACGACGGCGAGCCCGCTGTCGCGGAGGATCTGTTTGCCCAGATCGACGTTGGTGCCCTCGAGGCGCACGACGAGCGGCACCTTCAGGCCGACCTCTTTGACCGCCGCGACGACGCCGTTGGCGATCGTGTCGCACTTCATGATGCCGCCGAAGATGTTGACGAAGATCGCCTTGACGTTCGGGTCGCGCGTGATGATCTTGAACGCGGCGGTGACCTTTTCGGTCGTGGCGCCGCCGCCGACGTCGAGGAAGTTGGCCGGCTCGCCCCCGTAGTGCTTGATGATGTCCATCGTCGCCATCGCGAGGCCCGCGCCGTTGACCATGCAGCCGATGTTGCCGTCGAGGTTGACGTAGCTCAGGTCGTACTTTTTCGCCTCGACCTCGGCCGGGTCTTCCTCGGACAGATCGCGCCACTGTTCGAGTTCGGGGTGGCGGAACAGCGCGTTGTCGTCGAAGTTGACC
The DNA here is from genome assembly GCA_003696105.1 of Deltaproteobacteria bacterium. Lineage (NCBI taxonomy): Bacteria > Pseudomonadati > Myxococcota > Myxococcia > Deltaproteobacteria bacterium. The sequence continues at coordinate 12,592 of RFGE01000326.1, forward strand.
TTCGCGTCGAGCGCGAGCACGCGACCGTCGGTCGTGGTCACCAGCGGGTTGATCTCGAGCAGCGAGCAGTCCATCTCCTCGTAGCAGCGCACGAGCTTGCTCACGAACGACATGAACTCCTTGAGGTGGCTGCCGCGCAGCCCGAGCCGGAAGCCGAGGTCGCGACCCTGGTAGGGCTGCCAGCCCACGACCGGCGACACCTGCTGCTTGAGGATCTTTTCCGGCGTCTTGGCGGCGACCTCCTCGATCTCCATGCCGCCCTCGGTCGACGCCATCACCGTGACGCGGCCGACGGAGCGGTCGAGCGTCATGCCGAGGTAGTACTCGTGGTCGATGTCGAGGCCCTGTTCGATCAGCAGCCGCTGGACCTTTTTGCCCTCGGGCCCGGTCTGATGGGTGACGAGCTGCATCCCGTACAGATCGCGCACCGCCTGCCGCGCCTCGTCGGCGGTCTTGCACACGCGGACGCCACCGCCCTTGCCGCGACCGCCGGCGTGGATCTGCGCCTTGACGACGACCACCGACTGGCCGGTCTCCTTCTGCACCCGCTCGATCGCGGCGAAGCCCTCGTCGACCGACATGGCGGGCACGCCGACCGGCACCGGGATGCCGTACTTCCGAAACAGGTCCTTGCCCTGGTACTCGTGAATCTTCATGGGCGCTCCTTGGCCGCGTCGCTTTGCGGCGTCACATGTGGTCGATGATCGCCTCACCGAACGCCGAGCAGGACAGCAGCTTGGCGCCGTCCATCTGGCGCTCGAGGTCGTAGGTGACGGTCTTGGCGCCGATCGCGCCGCCGAGCCCCTTGATGATGAGGTCGTGCGCCTCGTCCCAGCCGATGTGCTCGAGCATCATCGCGGCCGACAGGATCAGCGAGCCCGGGTTGACCTTGTCCTGGCCGGCGTACTTCGGCGCGGTGCCGTGGGTCGCCTCGAACACCGCGGCCGCGTCGCCGATGTTCGCGCCGGGCGCCATGCCGAGGCCGCCGACCTGCGCGGCGCACGCATCGGACAGGTAGTCGCCGTTGAGGTTGGTCGTGGCGATCACCGAGTACTCGTCGGGGCGCAGCAGCAACTGCTGGAACATCGCGTCCGCGATGCGGTCCTTGACCACCAGCTTGCCCTCGGCCGGCTTCCAGTCGGGCCGCGCGCTCACCGGCCACTCGGGCGCGGTGTCGGCGCCGAACTCGTCCGCGGCCAGCTCGTAGCCCCAGTCGCGGAAGGCGCCCTCGGTGAACTTCATGATGTTGCCCTTGTGCACCAGCGTCACCGACGGCAGGCCTTTGCGCAGCGCGTAGCGGATGGCCCGGCGGATCAGCCGCTGCGAGCCAAACCGCGACACCGGCTTGATGCCGATGCCGACGTGGTCGGCGCCGATCGTGATCTTGCGGCCCTCGGGCGCGAGCTGGTTGACGAAGTCGACGACCTTCTTGGCGCCCTCGCTGCCGGCCTTCCACTCGATGCCCGCGTAGATGTCCTCGGTGTTTTCGCGGAAGATGACGACGTTGAGCTTGTGCGGCTCGCGCATCGGCGACGGCGTGCCGTCGAAGTAGCGAACCGGGCGCACGCACGCATAGAGATCGAGGATCTGGCGCAGCGCGACGTTCAACGATCGAATGCCGCCACCGACCGGCGTGGTGAGCGGCCCCTTGATCGCGATGCCGTAGTCGCGGATGGCGGCGATCGTGTCCTCGGGCAGCCACTGGTCGTCGCCGTACTCGCGGACGGCCTTTTCGCCGGCGAAGATCTCGAACCAGACGATCTTGCGCTTGCCGCGGTAGGCCTTGAGCACCGCGGCGTCCACCACGGCGCGCATCGCCGGGGTGATGTCGACGCCGATGCCGTCGCCCTCGATGAACGGAATGATCGGCTGGTCGGGCACCGTCAGGCTGCCGTCGGGGCCGATGTGAATCTTCGCGCCTTCGGTCGGTGGGGTGAGCTTGTCGTACGCCATGGCAAATCCTCGTGTTTTCTTGCGATCGGTCGCGGCGCCCTTGTAACGCGGTCCGCCGCCGGCTTCAAGCGCCCGGCCGCGCGTAAAGATTGCGTGTCGCCGGCCCTGCGGACCCGCGCGCGGCCGGCGATCGGTTCGAGCGGCGTCTCGCCGGGACCCGCGTGCGGCGAGACGTCGTCCGGGCTGGATGGTTTGGCAGCGACCGGGGTTTGTGGTTGACTGCGGCCATGAAAACGCCCGTTCGCGTCGCAGTGACCGGCGCCGCCGGTCAAATCGGTTACTCGTTGCTGTTCCGCATCGCCGCCGGCGAGATGCTCGGCCGCGATCAACCGGTGATCCTGCAACTGGTCGAGATCCCGCCGGCGATGAAGGCGCTCGACGGCGTGGTGATGGAACTCGAGGACTGCGCGTTTCCGCTGCTGGCGGGCGTCGAGACGGCCGACGATCCCCGCGTCGGGTTCAAGGACGCCAACATCGCGCTGCTCGTCGGCGCCAAGCCGCGCGGCAAGGGGATGGAGCGCAAGGATCTCATCCGCGACAACGGACCGATCTTCGTCGGCCAGGGCAAGGCGATCAACGACGTCGCGGCCGACGACGTGCGCGTCCTCGTCGTCGGCAATCCGGCCAACACCAACTGCTACATCGCGATGAAGCACGCGCCGGACCGGCCGCCAGAGCGGTTCACCGCGATGGTCCGCCTCGATCAGAACCGGGCGATGTCGCAGATCGCCAAGAAGCTCGGCGTGCCGGTGTCGTCGGTCAAGAAGATGACGATCTGGGGCAACCATTCGGCGACTCAGTATCCCGACGCCTACACGGCCGAGGTCGACGGTGTGTCCGCGGCCGAGCGCATTGGCGACGACACGTGGATCGCCGAGACGTTCATCCCGACCGTGCAGCAGCGCGGCAAGGCGATCATCGAGGCGCGCGGGTTGTCGTCGGCGGCGTCGGCGGCCAACGCGGCCATCGACCACGTGCGCGACTGGTTCCTCGGCACGGCCGAGGGCGACTGGGCGTCGATGGCGGTGCCGTCCGACGGCAGCTACGGGGTGCCGGAGGGGCTCGTGTGCGGCTTCCCGTGCCGGGCCGGCCGCGGTAGCTACGAGATCGTACAGGGCATCGAACTCAACGCATTCGGCAAGGCCAAGTTCGAGGCGAGCGTGGCCGAACTCAAGGAAGAGGCGGCGGCGATCGCCGACCTGGTGTAGCGGGGGACCGAGGTGGCGGCGAACGCGGAGGCACTGGTCGACACGATCAAGGAGTGGGTCGGGTCGCTGCGCGAGGACGTGGCGACCTGCAAGGCCGTGGTGGAAGCGGAGGCCGCGGATCCGGCGGCGCGCCGATTCGCCGCCACGGCGCTCAACTACCTGGTGACGCGGCTGGACCTGATCCCGGACCACGAGCCGGCGATCGGCGCGATCGACGACGCGATGGCGATCCGCGTGTGTATGCGGCTGGCGTCGGACCACGACCTCGACAAGGGGTTGGGCGCCGACGTCCTGGTCGAGGCGATGCGCCTCGCCAACGAGGCCGAGCGTCTCGACGAGCTGCTCGGCGAGGAGCTGGCGGCGGCGTTTCGCAAGCACGTCGAGCGAATGTCCGACGACGCCGTGCGCGGGCGCACGCCGGAGCAGATCGTCGAGGACGCGGGCGCGCGGGCGCGGCTGTTCGAGGAAGTCGAGGCCGACCTGTTGCGCATGCCACCGGCGGCGTTCGGCGACGCGGCGGACGTCGCGCGCCAGCTCACGAGCTACTTGAAGATGAAGCTGTCATGACCGGGGAGCGGATCGTCGAGTTCGTGAAGTGGACGGCCATCGCGGCGGTGGCGGCCGCCGCGCCGGCGGCGCGCGCGGAGCCCGCGTTCGAGGACGCGGCGGCGCGGGCCGAGCCGGTGGAGGGGGCCGAGGGGTTGGCGGCGCTGGTGTGGTTTCGCGTCGCCGACTGCGCGCGCGAGGCCGACGACCTGGCGCGGCGCCAGTGCGAGGCGGTTCGGGCGGCGCGCGCCCGGCAGCGCGGCCAGCGCACGTTCCTGTTCGACATGCCCGGCGCGGGCGTGGTGACGGTCGGCGACTGGGATCCGAAGAAGAAATCGGCGCCGGTGACGCTGTCGCCGTGTCTGGCGTGTGGCGACGGCGTCGACGTCGACGGGCGCCGGTTCCAGGTGGTCGGCGGCAAGGCCGGCGTCGACGGCGGCCGCGCGGTCGCCGCGCCGCTGGCGACGACGGCGAGGGTGTTCGCGGACGAGGCGGCGTATCGCGCGTGGCGCGACGGCCCGGCTGGCCGGCTGCGGGTGCAGTGGATCGTGCGGGTGGACGGCGCCGAGGTGTGGACGCGCGGCGGCGTCGACGGCGTGTCGGTGCGCGTGGTCGGCTACCGCGCGTACGACCCGTGCACCGGCGAGGTCGTGGTGTCCGACCCGGCGAGCCGAGTGCCGGCGCCGGTGGATCGGGCGGCGTGCGGCGGCGACGCCGGCGACCGCGGCGGCGAGCCTGCGCCGCCGGACGATGGCGGTGGCGATGCGGCTCCGGCCGCAGGCGCGAAGCCCGCGCCGCCGCTGCCGCGGAGGTTGAGCCCGATGCAGATCAACGCGGCGATGGCCCCCGTGCGCAAGCGCGCGATCGAGTGCTTCGACGCCTACGGCGTCGCCGGACGCGCGTCGTTCCACATCACGGTGCGCGGGGCCGACGGCAAGGTGGTCGAGGTCGAGCAGTCGGGCGACTTCGTCGGCACGCCGACCGGAACGTGTCTCGAGGACGCCGTCCGCGCGGTCACGTTCCGTCCGTTCCGGAAGGCGACCATCACGTTCGACTTCCCGGTGATCTTGCAGTAGGCGGGGCGGCGGCCGCGCGCGGTTCGGCTTCCGGCGCAGCCGGCCGTCGCCAGCGCAGGTGCTCGCGTGCGGCTCGCGCCCCGGCGCGCGGCCGGCGCACGAGCCGTGGGGACATCGAGCCCCGGCAACGGGGGCAACTCGAGTTGCCGATGGCCGCGGGCTGGAGGGGAGCGTTGACCCCCCTGGAGGGGCGCCGTGACGCGCCAAGTCATCGCGATCGTTGCGATGTGGTCGCGGGTGGGACATGTGGCACGACGGCTGCACAACGGCCGGGCGCACACCGAGAAAGGGGACCACGATGAAGACCACTCGCTCCTACGCCCGTTTGACCGCGATGCTGGCTGCGCTCGCGCTGGCGCCTGCGTGCGCCGCGACGGACACCGGCGGCGACGACGACGACGACGTCCTGCCGGACACGGCCTATCTCACGATCGTGGGGGACCGCGACGTGTTCCTCGAAAACGGCTGGACGTACCGGCTGTCGGTTCGCTACCACGACGCGGCGGGCGAGCCCCTCGCCGGTCGGGTCGACTTCCGCATCGTCGGCCCGGCGGCCGGTGCTTCGCTGCTGGACGACGGCGGCGTCACCAACGGGGACGGCCTGGTCGCGGTCGACCTGGTCGCCGGCGCGCAGGGCGAGGCGGTCTTCACCGTCGAGGCGACCGCGGCCAACGCGGAGCCGGCGATTTGGAACATCGCGGTGAGCGAGGGCGTGCCGCCGCTGCCGCCGCTCGACGTCACCGGCACCTACGACGTAGATAACCACTTCGATATCGTGTCGGGGCTGCCCGGGACCGCCGGCGACATCGTCAACACGTTCATCGAACTCACCGACGATCCCTACGACCCGGCCACGTTCCTGCTCGACAAGCTGCAAGACGAGATCGACAGCGGCGTGATCAACGACCTGGTCGATGCCGCCCGCCCGGCGCTCGACGGGTTCCTCAACGATCTGATCCGGTCCTACTCGCCCGACTTCGTGTCCACGCTGCTCGACATCGGCGACAAGCTCGGCCAAGTGACGCGCAACCTCGGCCTCGAGTCCACGCTCAAGATCGAGATCGTCGGTGGCGTCGAGGGCGACGATCTGTCCGCGACGCACACGGTGCGCGGCGTGACGTTCCGCATCGACGGCGTCGAGTACGCTTACTCGATGGCGGACCTGTCGATGGACGACATCACGGTCGAGGGCGTCGGCGTCAGGATGGATGGCGAGACGAAGGTCTACATCGACGAACACAGCTTCCCGGTGTCGTACGGCGCGATCGCCATGCTCGCGCTCGACGAAGTCATCATCCCGCTGGTCGATTCGTCGGCGACCAACCTGCAGGAACTGCTCAGCCACCTGGTCGACTGCTACACCGTCGGCGTCGAGATCGCGAACTACATCGGCGTCGGATCGCCCGGCCTGTACGAGGGCGCGTGCGAGTTGGGTATCGCGGCGGCGGCCAGCGAGATCGAAAACCAGATTCGGTCGATCGACGACGCCGGGATCGTGCTCACGATTCACGGCGACGCGAAGCCGCAGGACACGAACACCGACCGCAAGGTGGATGTGTTGCTCAACGGCCGCTGGGAGGGCACGATCAGCTACGCCGGCACCGACGCGGCGCTGTCGCGCGACGACAACACCTTCCGGGGGGAGCGGATGCCCGTTCCGTAGCGCGCAACGGTCCTCTGTTGCGCAGGCGGCCCGCGCCAGCGGGCCGCCTCAGTTTGTGCGCCGGCGCCGCATCCCGGCGCGGCAGTCGCCACACGACATGCCATGCCCCTGCAACCGCATGCTGCATCGCCCGCCGGTTCCTCGGGCCAGCGAGCGCCTTGTCCTAGCCGCGGTCGACGCGCATGCCGTATTTCTTGACGAGCCGGTGGATGTAGTTGCGATCGATGCCGGCGTCGGCCGCGGCCCGCGAGATGTTGCCGCGGTGTTTGGCGAGCAGGTGTTCGAGATAGGCGCGCTCGAAGCGCTCGATCAGCTCGCTCTTGGCGTCTTTGAACGGCCGGTCGAGGATCGCCGGGTCGTGCGCCGGGTCGGTGGGCACGGGGTCCGGCGGACCGGCCGGCGCGTGCGCCGCCGCGGCCAACCCCGACGTGCCGAGTGACAGGGCGCGCTCGACCACGTTGCGCAGTTCCCGGACGTTGCCGGGCCAGTCGTGAGCGCGCAGCTCGTCGAGCAGCGCCGGAGGCAAGGCGATGTCCCCGCGGCCGAAGTGGCGCGCAAAGTGCAGCGCCAGCATCGGTACGTCCTCGATTCGCTCGCGCAGCGGTGGGACGACCGCGCGCACGACCGCGAGCCGGAAATAGAGATCCTCGCGGAACGTGCCCTCCCGGACCATCGCGCGCAGGTCGCGGTGGGTGGCGGCGATGATGCGAATGTCGACGCGCTGGCCGCGCGTGTCGCCGACGCGCCGCACCTCGCGCTTTTCCAGCACGCGCAACAGCTGAGGCTGCAGCTCGAGCGACAGCTCGCCGATCTCGTCGAGAAACAGGGTGCCGCCGTCGGCCGCGGCGACCAGGCCGGTCTTGTCGGCCGCGGCGCCGGTGAACGAGCCCTTGACGTGCCCGAACAGTTCCGACGCGATCAACTCGCGCGGGATGGCCCCGCAGTCGACGACGACGAACGGGCCGCCGGCGCGGGCGCTGTGGCGGTGGACGGCCTCGGCGATCGCCTCCTTGCCGGTCCCGGTCTCGCCTTCGATGAGCAACGTGGCGTCGGTCGGTGCGGTCCGCGCCAGCAGGCCGAACAGGCGCCGCATCGCGACCGACGCGCCGAGCACGTCGCCGAAGCGGTCGCCCTGGAACTCGGGCAGGTCGACGGTCTCGTCGACGGGCTCGAGATCGACGAACGTGTGCTTGCCCAGGCGCAGTCGCGCCGCGCCCGTGATCACGATCGACCCGACGCGCGTGCCGCCGTGCAGCGTGCCGTTGGTCGTATCGAGATCGCGGATCTGCAGCCCGTCGGCGCGCAGTTGCAGTTCGAGGTGGTAGCGCGACACGGTCTTGTCGGACAGGACGACCTCGTTGTTGGGATGGGTGCCCACGAGGGTCGTGCCGGCGGTGAGGATCTGCTCGAGCCCTCGGTCAGGCCCCTCCGCGACGACCAACCGGTAGGTGCGCTCGCGGAGCATCCCGGTGTCGGCGTCGGTGTACAGCTGGGCGGTGGGCGGAAAGCTGGACGGATCGCTCATCGTCGCCTGCGCTCGCGCGGAGCCACTGCGAGCAGGAGGGCGCAGACTACCAGCGCCGCGGCCGGCGCGCCAGCGCCGCCGCTGGTGCATCCGCAGCCGCCCTCCGGCGCGACGTCGCCGCCGCCGTCCGGCGTCGGCCCGGCGTCCGGATCCGAGCCGGCGTCCGGCGTCGCGGTCGCGTCCGGCTCCGGTCCGGCGTCGGGTAGCGGACCGGCGTCCGGCGTCGGGCAACCGGTGACCGGCGCCAGGCCGATCGAGTTGAACGTCACCACCGACGGCTGGACCTGGCGGCACTGGGTCTTGGTGACGTAGCCCGGCTTCGACGCCGTGACGCACGCGAGCCGCGGCGTGAGGTTCGGAAACGAGTAGCGGCCGTCGGGGCCGGTCACCTGGCGCTGGCCGTCGTCGAGTTCGACCGCGACGCCGTCGAGTTCGGCGCCTTCGTTGAGGATGTCGCACTCGCGCACGATGCCGAACAGTTCGCCGGGGGGCAGGCTGCCGAATCGGATCGCGAGGTGGTTCGCGACCGGCCGCTCGACGCCGTCCGACGGCGACGACACCAGGCCGCCCTCGGCGTCGATGACCAGCGCCGACGATGCGCCGCCGTCGAGCAACAGCGCGTCGTGCGCGCCCAGGCCCTCGAGGAACGCGCCGAGTTCGGCTGCGGTCATCCCCGCGGATCCGGTCTGCCAGCCGTCGACGACCGCGAGCCACATCCGCTTGCGGTCGACCGACAGGGCTACGGCGGTCCGCGGCGCGCGAATGCACGGCATCGCGATCAGGTCGTCGCAGTCGAACGAGCTTTGCTGGATGCCGGCGCGCACGATCATCGGCCGGCCGCTCACCACGCCGATCGTGCCCACCGGCAGCGCCATCGCGTCGACGACCTCCTCCGGGGGCGAGATGGACGCGCCGTTTTCGTCTGCGTTGCGGTCGAAGCGAAAGAACCCGCTGCGCGCGTCGTCCGCCGTGCCGGTCCACACGGTGCCGCCCCCCATCGCGAGTCCGGCCGGCTGGAAATCGACCGGGGAGAACGCGTCGCCGTTGACGACGATCTGCAGGTCGTTGGCGACGGCGAAGTCGCTCGGTCGGGCGCCGCGCTGGCCCGGTTCGGTGGCCACGAGGTGGAGTTCCTTGGAGGACAGGTCGATCGCGACCACGTGGACGCGCGCGCCGGCGACGTCGTCGAAATACACCGAGTAGTCCACGCCCGGGTACGGCGCGCTCGATGACACGAGCGCGGCGGCGAGCACGGCCGGGTACAACACGACTTGATTGTACCGGAATCAGGGAACGGTCACGGGTTGGTCGGCCGTGACCTGGACGGTCGCCTTGGCGCGCTCCGTGCCGTCGCCACACAATACCTCGACGGACCGCGTTCCGGGCAGCAGCGCCACCTTGTCGACCGATCGCCCGCGCCGCGTCTGGATGCGGCAGCCGTCGGCCGCCTGGACGATGCCGAAGTCGACGTGGCGGACGACATGGTCGCCCTGGACCCGGACGGGGATGTCCACCGACGCGTACGGGCGGGGCGACTCGATGCGGACCTTGTACTTGCCGTTGCGCACGGGGCAGTTGCGCAGCGGCAGCGGGACCCGGGTGCAGGCGCGAACGCCCAGAACCGTCGCGCGGCCGTCGATGTTCGCCGTGACGGTAATCGAGCCGCCCGCCGCGAGCTTTGCGTGGACCGGTTTGCGGCGCTCGCCCGGCGCCACCTCGACGCCGACGGTGGCCGGCATCCGCCCGGGCAGCCGAAGCGTGAACGTATACCGCTTGCCGGCTTGCACCAGCAGCTCGTCGACCGGCGTCGTGACGCCGGCGAGCAGCTCGCCGTTTTGCAACACCTGGGCCCCCGGCGGATCGCTCGTGATCGACACGGAGCCGAAATCGGGGGACATCGCAAGGCTCACCGCGACCACCGACGATCCTCCGGGCGGCGGTACGGTGACGCGACGTACGACCTCGCGGTAGCCGGTTTTGCGGAACGTGAGGTCGACCGTCTGTCCGGCCGGCAGGGACGTCACCGTCAACGGTGTCGTCCCCAGTTCCTCGGCCCCGTGCAGCACGGTCGCGCCGGGAGGATCCGACTCGATCGTCACGGTCGACGCCAGGGGTTCGAGCGACAGGGCGATCGCGACGACGTGGTCCGCCGACGGCTCGGCGATCGCCGTCGCCGGCGCATAGCCGTCCTTCGACGCCGTGACCTTGTACGCGCGGCCGACGTCCAGATCGTCGACGACCAGCGCGCCGCCGTCGGTCGTGCCGCGGACGCGGCCGTCGATCTCGACGCGCGCTCCGGCCGGCTCGGTGACGACGCGAATCGACGCCTTGGCGGGCGCCGCGAACCGCGGGTAGGCGACGAGGGCGATGAGCGCGAGCAACAGTGCGATGGCGCCGGCGAGCCCCCACACGACCGCGGGCGACGCGGGCGGCGGCCGGTCGCGACGGCGCTCGACCGGCGACCCGGTTGGCCCCGGGCCCGTGCCGACGAGCTGCGATCGGCCGCCGACGAGCCGCCCGGCCGCGTCGATCTTCTCGGGGAAGAAGCCGAACTCCTTGAGCATCACCTTGGGCGCCGTGAGGTCGAACGTGCAGATGACCTCCGTCGCCACGCCCGGCAGCGAGTTGAACACCAGCCGGGTGGATGCGTTCGCCATGATGTACAGCCCGAGCCCGGCGCCGCCCGCCTTGCGGTCGATCTGCTGGTCGGCGTACAGGCACTTGTGTAGATACTTGATGACGGTGCCGCGGTCGAGCGTGCCGAAGCTGTCGCGCACCGAGATGGCGAACGTCGTGCCGTCGCAGGCGTACTGGACGACGGCCTTTTGCTCCATCCGCAGTGAGATGCGCGTCTTGGTCGGCACGTCCGCGAACATCGGCTTGCCCGCGCGGTCGACCGGCGCGTCGTACAGCGCGTTCATCAGCAGCTCGTCGGCGACCTGCTCGATCGCTTCGCGGTACTTGCGCCGGACGCCCATCGACGCGGCGAACTCCGACAGCTCCGCGATGCAGATCGATTTTTCCTGGTAGTCGCCGACGAGGGCCGAGTAGACGCGCGTGCCCCAGGGCACGACTTTTTCGAGGCCGAACACGTCGCCGTGCAACGCACGGGTCACCATCGCCGCGACGCTGTGGACGTTCAGGTCGTCCTCGACCAGCACGCCCGCGAGCCGGTCGCTCGCCTGCAGCGCCGCGACGGCGAGCTTCAGGTCGCTGCGCGGCAGGACGACGAGGATCCACGCGTCCTTGCGCAGGCGGGCGGCGCACTCCTCGACCGCCGCGCGGACTGCGTCGACGTCGCCGTCCGCGATGTGCAGGACGACGAGCGCCGCCTGGATCTCGCCTTTGGCCAGATCGTCGAGCGACGCCGCCGTCTCGGCGGTGCAACCCGCCGCCATCAGACCGGACGCGATTCGCTTCGCGATCCCTTTGTCCGCGGACACGGCAATGGCCCGGCGCGCCAACATCTCGGTCGATCCTACCCTACCGCGCGCTAGCGCCCAAATGACAAGTTGGCAGACGGGCTACTTCTTTATGCGCTTGTGTAACGGTGCATGTGGAACGACTACGTCGTAGTGGTCGTAGTCGTAGTAGGTCGGCGACGGAAACGTGACCGCGCCGAACAGGTTGACCGCGATGCCGAACGCGACGAGCCCGCGGGCCGCGCGTCCGAGTGGGCGCATCCCGATCGCGAGCAGCAAGAACAACAGCGGCATGTAGTCGAGGCTGAACCGGTAGCCGAACTGAAGCCAGCCCGAGTTCATGTAAAGCAGGGTAGGCGCCGCGACCAGCGCGGTCGTGATCCACAACGGGCGGTGCAGCGGCCCGCGCTGCCGCGGCCACAATACGAGTACGAGTATCGGCGTCGTGAACCACAGCGCGAGGCCGTGGCCGTTGATGAACACGTAGGGCGGTTCGGACTGTACGTTCGGCAGCAGCGCCAGGGCGACGGCGAGGTTGCGACTGAGATAGGCGTAGTGGAACTTGCCGTAGGTCTCCATGTTCGCCTGTTGGCGCACGTCGAGATACGAGTGGCCGAACTCGAACGGGTCGGCGAAACGCGCGTAGTTGTGCGCCATGGCGGCGACCGCCAGGATCGCCACGGGCACCGCGAATCGCACGAGGGCGCGGGCGAGCGCGGCGCGGTCGCCGCGGTGGACGCGCCACGCCTCGCACGCGAACAGCGGGAACAAAAACGCCAGCGGGACGCGCGACAGGGCCGCGCAGCCGAGCAGCACCCCGGCCCACGCCGGCCTCCGCGCCTCGATCGCACACAGCAGGTAGCCGAGCGCCAGCGCGGTGCCGACGACGTGCGCCGTGTACCACACGCGGCCCTGCACCGCGCTGAAGTACAGCACCGTCCCGAACGCAAACGCGATCGACAGCCACACCGCGTCGCGATCGGTTCGCTCGCACAGGCCGGCGTCGCGTACCCGGCGGATGACGAGAAACAGCAGCGGCGCACACAGTGCGGCGACGATGAAGGTCGGCCACACGTCGTTGGCGATGCGGCCGTGGATCAGCACCTGCGGAATCATGAGCACCGCGGGAAACGGCGGGAACGACACGTAGTGCTCGGTGGACACCGCAAAGTGGCCGTACCGGTCCCTGGTGCCCTCGGGTCGGATCGCCGACACGGGGATCTCGTCGCCGTCGACCGTGTGGAACGCGCTTCGCGTCCGCAGGTAGCGGCCGCGGACGAGGCGGCCGTCCGCGAGCCGGACGGTGGCGACCTTGGCCCAATCGTCGCCCTTGGCGGGGGGCGGGTCGGCGATCGCGAGCCGGCCGTGCAGCCACGCGTCGGCCAGGTAGACGAAGTGCGGGTCGGACGACTGGCGCCGCAGCCGCCGGCCGGCGGTCGCTCCGAACACGACGAGGCTCACGCCGAACAGGATCAGCGGTATGCGCCAGCGCTGCATCGGGCGGCCGAGGGTAGCATTTCGCCGGGCGGTGGCGGCGGCCGGGCGACGTGTGCGAGGATGCCAGCCGTGCGGCGTTCGGTGATCGCCGTCGCTCCGGCGGCGCTGCTCGTGGCCATCAGCGGGTGGGAGATCGCGACGATCGCGCGCGCGGGGCGGGACACCGGGACGGACGCCGAGTGGCGCGCCGCCGCGGGTGCGGTTCGCCAGCGCTACCGGCGCGGCGACCTGATCGTGTTCGCCCCGCGCTGGACCGATCCGATCGGCCGCATGGTGCTAGGCGACCTGATCCCGGTCGAGACGGCCGCGCGCATGGATGCGGCGCGTTACGGCCGCATCTGGGAGCTGTCCGTCCGGGGTGCGCGCGCGCCGGAGGGCCGCGGGGCACGCGTCGCGTGGCACGCCGCGTTCGGCGCGGTCACGGTTCGGCTGCTCGAGCGCGAGCCGGTCGAGGTGGTGACCGACTTCGTCGACGCGTTTTCGCGCGCCGCCGTGGCCGGCGCATACGCGACGCGCAGTCGCGATCGCGACGTCGCGCCGGCGGTCGACATCGAGGAGGTCGGTTTCGAGCCGCACCGGTGCGTCCGCGTCGTGCCGCGGCCGGACCAGACCGTCCGCGTGACCTACTCACCGGTCGCGCTCGGCCGGTCGCTGGTCGGCTACGTCGGCCTCGCGGACGTGTTCACGCGCCGCGACCGGCGCGAGCCGGCCCGGCTGCAGGTGGAGGTCGACGGCCGGCCGGTGGCGGACGTGACCGTGGGCGTCGACGACGGCTGGGTGCGGTTCGAGGCGGACACCGAGCCGTCGCCGCGGGCGACGGTCACGTTCGCGGCGACCGCGCTCGGCGGACGCGCGACCGATCGCCTGGTGTGCTTCGCCGCGGAGGCGCGCCGGTGACCGAGCGGGGCGCGCGCCGCGTCGCGGCGGCGACGGTCGCGGCGGCCGCGCTGGTGTGGGTCGTGGCGGCCCAGCGTTCCCAGGGCGTCGCACGCGACGAGGTGGTCTACATGCGCGCGGGCTCGAACTACGCCGCCTGGTGGATCGATGCGGTTCGCGGCGTCCCCGGCGCGCGGACGGCGCGCCGCATCGAGGCGGTGTTCGGCGGGCGGCCCGGCGGTTCCGCCAACCCGGAGCACCCGCCCCTGATGAAGACCCTGTTCGGGTTCAGCGAGCGGCTGTTCCACGACCGGCTCGGCTGGATGTCGGAGCTGACGGCCTACCGGTTCCCGACGGCGGTGATGGCGGCTCTGCTCGTCGCGCTGATCGTGTCGTTCGCCGGACGGGTATGGGGTTGGACGACTGGCGCGGTGGCCGGGGCGCTCGCGCTGCTGATGCCGCGGACGTTGTTTCACGCCGGGCTGGCCGCGTTCGACCTGCCGGTGATGACCTTGTGGGTGGCCACGCTGTACTGCTACTGGCGGGCGCTGGCCGCCCGCCGGTGGTGCGTCGCGCTCGCGGTCGCGTTCGGTTGCGCGCTCGCCACGAAACACAACGCGCTGATGCTCCCCGCCGTGGTGGCCCCGCACTACGCGTACGTCGCGTGGCGGCGTCACCGGCACATCCGCGGCTTGTGGCGGCTGCGGCCGTCGATCTGGGGGGCGTTGGCGGTAGGCGGCCCGCTCGTGCTGTTCGCGTCGTGGCCGCACTTGTGGGTCGATCCGATCGGCCATGCCGCCGAGTGGATCGGCTTTCACCTGCGCCACGTCCACTACAACTACGAGTATCTCGGCCGCAACTGGAACGCGCCGCCGTTTCCGTGGCACGTGCCGTTGGTCACCACGGCGCTGGTCGTTCCGGTGGCGACCCTCGCGGCGGCGGTGATCGGCGCGGTCGCGCTGGCCGCCCGCGCGCGCGCCGGCAATGCGGCGGACGCCGACCGGGCGCCGGCGCTGCTGCTGTCGTTGTCGGCGGCGGTGGCGATCGGCCCGTTCGTGCTGCGCACGACGCCGATCTTCGGCGCGGAGAAGCACTGGATGCCCGCGTTCGCGACGCTCGCCGTGTTCGCGGCGGTCGGCGTGCGGGCGGCGGCGCTCGCGGCGGCGCGCGCCGCGTGGCCGGCGGCGACGCGGCGGCACGGCGCGGCCGTCGCGGCCGTCGCGATTGCGGTCGTCGCGGCCGCGGCGGTCGAGACGGTCGACGCGCATCCCTACGCGCTGTCGCACTACAACGCGCTCGCGGGGGGCGCCCCCGGCGGGGCAGACCTGGGCATGAACCGCCAGTTCTGGGGCTATGCGGCCCGCGGAGTGCTCTCCGTTCTGGCCGAGCGGGCCGCGGCGCGCAACCGCTGGCGCGTCTACACCCACGATGCGCAACCGGCGTGGCCGGTGTATGCGCGCGCCGGGCTGATTCCGCCGAAGCTGCGCGACTCCGGCCGCGAGCTGCCGGGCATTCGCGCGTCCGACTTCGCGCTCGTCATCCACGAGCTGCACTTCAATCGCCACGACTACATGGTGTGGAAGACCTACGGCACGGTGCAGCCCATCTACGTGCTGCGCACCGACGGCGTACCGATCGTGTCGGTCTACGAGCGGCCGTGATCGGGCGCGCGCGGCCGGCACTCACGGCTCGCCGTCGTGCTCCCAGAACTCATCCGCGTTCAGATGCCCCCACGGACCGCGCGCGCGGTCGACCAGCACGATTTTCGCGCGCCGACCGCGCAGGTGTGCGACGTTCCAACCGGCGACGGTCATGCGCTCGCTGTCGGCGCTGCTGGTCGCCTGGTCGACGAGCTTGCCGTCGACCCACAGCTCCGCGCGCAGCCGCGATGCGTCGCTCCCTCCGCTGATGCGAAACGTAATGCGCGCCCCGCGGATGGTGAACTCCGGAGACGTGAGCGTACCGACGGCCGCGTCGCCGCCGTGCATGCTGCTCACGTAGTAGCGGCCGAGATAGTTGCGTACGGTGCCTTTCTGGCCCGGCAGGCGCCTCGACGTCGGCCCGCGCCCCCACGCCGTTCCGGTCGCCGTCCAGCCACCGAAGGTGCCGTCTTCGAAGTTCCACAGCACCCGCGCTCCCGGCGGCGGCGCGACCGGTCGCGCCGGCACCCACACCGTGAGCGGCACGACGCGTGCGCCGGTGAACGTCCGCGGCCTCGCGTGTCGGGGCACGTCGTCGGCGGGGCGGTACCACCGCGTCCAGTCGGGGAAGTAACGGCGGTCGCGGTTGTCCCACACGATCGCCGCGAACCGCGTGTCGCGCAGCGCCCGTTCGAGGCCGGCGATCGGCCACGGTGGCGGGTTGCGCGGTGTCCGGCCTCGAGCCCACACGCATCGGGTGTTGGGCGGGGAGTGGTTGACGTGCGAGACGTCCATCACGCCCATTCGATGCACATACACTGGTTTGCCCGCCAAGTGCGCGTACCAGGGATGAAATGGGATGAGCACATCGCCGTCGATGGAACGCAGCCAGGCGATCAGCGCGTCGCCCGCCCGGCGATCCGCCTCGGTCGGTACGAACGCGGACGGCGACCAGCGCGCGGCGTATAGCTGACCGGCGAGCGCGAATCCGGCGGCGAGCGCGGCGGCGCACGCCCACCGGCGCGCGCCCGCGAGCGCCGACAGCGCACCGGCCATGGCGGGCAGCGCGGCCCCCGCCGCGGCGGCGCCGGCGATGAAAGCGGGTGCGTAGGCGTTCTTTTCCGCCCACTGGGTCGCGAAGCCGACGGCGCCGACCGCGCACGACACGGCGTACAGCCACGCCCATACCAACAGCGGCCCCGCCGACGGCGGCCGCTGGCGGCGCGCGATCCACGCGGCGGCCACCGCGGCGAGTCCGACCGCGATGACCGCGGTGGCGATCGGGAACGCCGCGAGGATTGCGCCGAACGAGTCGACGAAGCGCCGGTGGTTGCAATCGTGCGCCTGATGGACCTCGAACACGTAGGTCCAGAACCAGCCGCCGGTCGCGCGGTCGAGCAGCCACGTGCCGCCCAGGCCGATTGCGCCGGCGGTGGCGACGTAGGTCGGCAGCCGCCGCCACGCGGTCGCGGCCACGATGGCGCCGCCCGCGGCGACGTACAGCACGCCGGTCTGCTTGCAGAAGAACGACAGGGCGAGCAGGGCGGCGGCTCCGGCGACGCGCGCGTGCCCGCGCCAGCCGCTGCCCGCGGCCGACCACCGCCACAGGGCGATCGCCCCGCCGAGCGCCATCACCAGGAACAGCGAGTCGGCGCGGGCGATGTCGTACCACCCGTCGACCACGGGGTAGGCGGCGGCGATCAGGCCGCCGGCCGCGAGCGCGCCCGCGACCGCCGGCCACCGGTGGCGTCGCTCGCTGCCGCGCACGATCGACGTCGCGACAACCGCGAGCACGCCGGCGATCGACGCGATGGATACGGCGCGTGCGACGGCGTACGAGATGCCGACCGCGCCGGACAGCGCGGCGAGCACGCCGGGGTACAGCGGCGTGTACAGAAACGGGATGAAGTCGACCGACGGCCGCTGGTAGATGCCGGCGCCCGCGGCGATGCGGGCGGCGTGCGCCAGCGTGCCGCCCTCCATCCACTCCAGGTCGTACGGGTACAGCCATCGCCGCAGCATCGCGGACCACAGCACCGCCAGCTGCGCGGCGCCGGCGACCGCCACGACGGCCCACACCAGTCGTTGCCAGCGAGGCGTGGGTGCCGAGGTTGTCATTGTACGTGCAACACGCCGACCGCGGCGCGGCGGTCGCGGATTCGGATGCGCGGGTTGGCCGCGCCGAGTTCGGCGCGTTCGCCGCCGCGGAACACCCCGACCCACAGGACGTAGTCGCCGCGCGGCGCGTGGTCCGGCACGGTGACGGCGATCGTGTAGCGGATGTACTGGCCGGGGCGCCACCACGCAAACGGCCGCACCGGCGCGTGGTCGCCGAGGAACCGGCCGCCGCCGGGACGCTCGAAGTGGGCGAACACCTTCCACTTCGCGTCCGGTACGGCGGTGACCTGCCACGTATACGTGACGTCGATGGTCGCGCCGGGCCGCACCGGATCGGCCGGCAGGTCGACCGCCAACAGCCGCGCGAAGTCGCCGACGCGCACGTCGAGCGGGTCGGCAATATTCGGCGGGCCGGGCAGCAGGGCGTCGGCGGCCGCCGGCGGGATCTCCGACCAGTCGTACCAGGCTTCCAGCGTCGCGCGCGCGTCGCGGCATGGCCCCGGCGATGCGATCGCGTCGCGCGTCTCGCCCGGATCCTCGTCGATGCGGTACAGCTCCCATGCGTTTTGCGGGCTCACGTAATAGATGACGTGGCAGCGCTGGTTGGCGGCAGCGCGCTGCTCGTTGTGATTTTCGAACGACAGTTGCTGGAACACCCACCGATCCGCGTCGGGATCGGCCGCACCGGACAAGACGTCGACCAACGACCGTCCCTGCAAGTCGACCGACGGCTGGCCGCCCGCGAGGTTGACGAGGGTCGGCGCGATGTCGATGTGGCCGGCCGGCATACGGATGGTGCGCGGCGCCAGGCCCGGCACGCGGACGATCAGCGGCACGCGCGTCTGCGCGGCGTACAGGTGGTAGCCGTGCTTGTCGACGCCGTGTTCGCCGAAGCCTTCGCCGTGATCGCCGGTGACCACGACGATCGTCTTGTCGTACAGGCCGGTCGCTTTCAGTTCGTCGAGCAAGCGGCCGATGTGTGTATCGGTGTAGCGGATCTCGTGATCGTACAGGTCGATCGGCCGGTTTCCGAACGACGGCGTGCCGGGATGGCGCTCGTACGTGTAGTGCGGGTCGTAGTAGTGCACCCACAGGAAGAACTGGCGAAACCGATTGCGGTTGATGAACGCGATGGCCTTGTCGGTCTGTTCGCGCGACGACGACCCGGTCGTCTTCGCCGGGTCGCGGCCCGAATGAAGGCGCGCGTTCTCATTGTCGTACTCGGCGAAGCCCTGGTCCATCCGCCGCTTGCGGTCGAAGTAGCGGTAATTGAGGATCGCCCCGGTGTGGAAGCCGAGCGCGGCGAGGCGCTCGGCGATCGTCGTCGCGCGGGGCGACAGCGCCGGCCACCACACCGAGTAGTCGTAGTCGACGGCGAGGGGATAACGGCCGGTCAGGATCGCCGGAACCGAGTAGCGCGTCGACGGCGCGTGGGCCCATGCGTTGCGAAACAGCGCACCGTCCGCGGCGAGGGCGTCGAGCGCGGGCGTCGTGGGGCGCGGGTAGCCGTACGCGCCGACGTGGTCGGCGCGCAACGTGTCGATCGTGATGAGCACGATGTTCGGCCGATCGGGCAGGCCGGCCGGGCGCGGGGCAAACGCGAGGTCGTCAGGACTGCGGCGGATGGACGCGTCGCCGCCGACACAGTTTTGGTCGACGCTGTCGTCGGGGATCTCCGTGGCTCCCGGGTGGACGTGCGGGTCGCCGTCGTCGCAGTCGCCGCCGCCGAGAATGCGGCTGTATCCGTCGCGATCCCAGTCGCCGAGGCGGCGCAGCGCGCGGATGCACGGCCCGCCGAGGCCGGTGTAGCGGTCCACCGCCTTGCGCGGGCCGTCGGCGTCGCCCGCCGCCGCGGCGACCACGCCCAACACCGCGACGGCCACCGGCGACGCGGCGAGCCATCGCACCGGCAGCCGAGCGACGATGCGCGCGGCGGCGCGCCCGGCCGGCCAGCCGAGCAGCGCCGTGCCGGCGACGGCGACGACCGGTCGCAGATGCAACAGTTTGACCGTATCCCACGCGGCGTAGGCCGCGACCGCGGCGGCCGTCGCGGTCAGCGCGATGGCCGCGATCGCGGGCGCGGCCGGAGCCGACAGGGCCCGCGCGACGCGCTCGGCGCGCGCGAGCCGGCGCAGCGCCGCCTCGACCGCGCCGGCGACCGCGAGCGCGACGAGGACGGCCACGACCAGCGCGGCGACCGCGGCGGCCATCGCGACGGCGACGATCAGGCCGCGGTGTTGTCGCAGCGCGAGCGCCCGCGCCGTTGCGACATACGTGCCGCCGAGGCTGGCGGCCGCCGACGGGACCAGCGCGATCGCGGTCGCAAGCGGTGCGAGCGCCGCGCGCGGGTCCCGCTGTCGTCGCGCGCGGTGCGCCTCCGCGGCGCGGCGCCACAGCGTGCCGACGTAGCTTTTGCGCCACAGCGCCCAGCCGGCGGCCCCGAGTGCGGCGCCGACGACCGCGGCCGCCACCGCGTACAGCGCCGCGGCCAGGGCGACCGCCCGCGCGCGGTCGGCCCACGCCGGCACGAACTGCGCGAGTGCGGCGCCGCTCCACAGGGCGTCGATCGCGCCCGCGCCCGCTCCCGCGATGGCGCCCGCGACCAGGCCCCCGGCGGTCGCGCGCGCTGCCGCGTGTCGGGTCGTGCCGGCCATGTGGCTCGTAGCGTACCGAAAACTGAGGGCTCGGGCAGTCGGCCGGCCGCCGGTCGATCACGTGTCGGCGGGCGCGCGCGCCAGCGCGGCCGCCAGGTCGCCGAGCGTCTCGTTCGGCGCACCGATCAGCTCGGCCGGGCGCACGTCCTCGAGCCCCCACTTGCACACGCGGCCGCGCGTCACCGCGAACCCTCCGCCGTCGATGCGGCCGACGATTCCGTAGCCGCCTGCCAGCTCGGCCACCTCGTGTGCCACGACGTCCTCGGGCGCGCCGCTGATGTCCAGTTCCACGATGCCGCGCTCGCAACTGAGCGCGAGCCGGTAGCCGAGGACGCGGCGCTCGACCAGCAGCACGTTACCGAGCGGGCTTTCGTAGATCGGCTCCCACGCATCGAGCGCGCCGCGTTGGGCGAGGTTCTTCCACGACAGGTAGTACAGGTACGGTTCGTCGATGCGCCGGGCCATCAAGCCGACGTGACTGACCGTGGCGTCGACGAAACCGCGCAGGTGCAGGGCGGTGACCGCCGAGCGATCGTCCGGGCACCACCACGCGCCCGGCTGATGGGGCGTGCAGCCGAGAAACAGGCTCTTGGCGCTCGACCCCCATAGCCACTCGGACACGGACATGGCGACCTCCTGGGCGCTGCCGGCGTCCGCGAGCCGCCGGTCGCCGGTCCACAGCAGCGTGTTGCCCGGAAGCCGGTGGATGGAGTCGAAGTGAAAGTAGCGCCCCTCCCACGGTGGCTTCAGAGTGAGTTTGGCCCCGACCTTCATCTGGGTGACCGCGTCGAGGTCGTCGGGCACCGCGATGTGGGTCTCGCCTCGGGGGTCGAGCGCAATGAACAGAATCCCGCGCGGCGTGAGGCCGCGTTTGCGCAGGTCTTCGAGCCCGAGGAACACGGCGGCGGGGTTGTGAAAGCGATAGACGCGGGCCGGGATCACGAGTCGAGCACCTCGCGGAGAACGCCGAGCAGACGCTCTTCGGTAAACGGTTTGGCGATGAATGCGATGTCCCGGTCGCCGATGCGACCGGGCACGGTGGCCGTTGCATACCCGCTCATGAGCACCGCGTGCAACCCCGGCCGCCGCGCGATCGCGCGTTCGATCACGTCGATCCCGGATGCATCCGGCAGCATCAGGTCCGACAATACGAGCTGAATGTCGCCGGCGTCGCGGTCGAGGGCCGACAGCGCATCCTCTGCGCTGCCCACGGCGATCGCGCGGTAGCCGGCGCGGTCGAGCACGTGGGCGATGACCGCGCGCACGCGCGCGTCGTCCTCGACCAGCAAGACGGTCTCGCCGGCACCTTGCAGGCGGACGGCCGGGATCGTGCGGCTGCGGCGCTCCGGTTCTTCCGTGGCCGGCAGGTAGATCGAAAACTGCGTGCCGCGTCCGATCTCGGATGCGACCTGGATCGCGCCGCCGGCCTGATCGACGATGGCGCGCACCGTCGCGAGTCCGAGGCCGGTGCCCTTGCCCTCGGGTTTCGTGGTGAAAAACGGCTCGAACGCCTGCGCCACGACCTCGGGCGCCATGCCGACGCCGGTGTCCTCCACGGACAGGCGCACGCACCGCGAGGGTTCGATTCCGAGCGAGCGCGCGTCGTCGGGCGACAGGGGGGCGTTGGCCGCGGTCACGCGGATCTCCCCGCCGTCCGGCAGCGCGTCGCGCGCGTTGACGACGAGGTTGACGACGAGTTGTTCGAGCTGCCCGCGGTCCATCTTGACAGGCCACAGGTCGTCGGCGGCCGACACGGACAGCACGACGTTGTCCGGTAGGGTGCGGGCGAGCAGTCGCTGGACCGCCGCGAGGACGTCTCCAACCGACAGCACCTCGGGGGCCACTACCTGCTTGCGGCTGAACGCCAACAGCTGGCGGGTGA
Organism: Deltaproteobacteria bacterium; assembly: GCA_003696105.1. Taxonomy (NCBI): domain Bacteria; kingdom Pseudomonadati; phylum Myxococcota; class Myxococcia; species Deltaproteobacteria bacterium. The sequence goes on from RFGE01000326.1 coordinate 34,652, forward strand.
GCGCGGCCGCGCTGCGGCCGGCGTCGACCACGTTGGCGAGGTACGCGCGCAGGTCCGCCGGCGCATCGACGTCCTCGGCTACCTGCGCGGCGAGTTGCGCGTAGTTGAGAATGACGACCAGCAAGTTGTTGAAGTCGTGAGCGATGCCGCCGGCCAGCCGGCCGACCGCCTCCATCTTTTGCGCCTGCACGAGCTGGCGCTGGGTCTCGTCCAGCTCCTGGGACAGCGCGGTCGTCGCCGCGCGCAGGCGCCGCTTGTCAGCCGCGTTGCGCAGCTTGACCCGCAGGTCGTTGACGTCGTCGAACGGCTTGAGCACGTAGTCGTAGGCGCCGACGTGCAGCGCTTCGATCGCCGAGTCGAGCGAGGCGTAGCCCGTCATCAGGATCGTCTCGCAGTCGGGTTGGTCCGCCTTGATCGCCCGCATGACGTCGAGGCCGGAGCCGTCCGGCAGGTTCTTGTCGACCAGAGCGACGTCGATCGGTGCGTACGCGCGCGCGCAGGAGATGGCGGTGGCGACCGTGTCCGCGAGGACGACTTCGCACCCGTCTTGCGCGAGCACGGTCTCGAGCAACATCTGGACGACCTTCTCGTCGTCGACGACGAGCACGCGGACGGGATCGGCCGTCGGTTGCAACGGGGTCGTCATGGTCGTGCGCCAACCGGTACGACAGCGTACCATAGGGTCACGGAGAGCCTGCCGTTTGGGGGTGCGCCCAAAACTCGTCGTCATCGTCCTGTTCGTCGCGCTCGTGCCATTGGCCGTGTCCGCGTTCACGGCGCTGCGCGTCCATCGCGCGGCGTTCGACCGCGAGGTGGCGGCGCGCCAGCGGGATGCGGCGCGCTACGGCGCGGCCCTCGCGAGCGCGGCCCTCGACGACGCGCGCCGCACGTTCGCGGCGGCGGCGCGCCCGATCCCGTGGGGCGAGCTGTCGGCAGACGAACTCGCCGGAGCGGTGTCCCTCGTGTACCAGCAACGTGACGACGTGGTCGTGGCTCAACTGCTCGACGAGGCTGGCGACGGCGTGGGGCCGGCCGCATACGTGGACGCGCGAGCAGCGGCCGGCGGGGCGCACGCCGCGCACCCCGCGGCGACCGGTGCATTGCTCGAGCGCGTCGCGGCCGCCATCCCGGTCGGCGCGCGCCAGCGCGACGAGGTGGCCGTCGGCGCTCCGTTTGCCGGGCCGCACGGGCGCACGTACGTCGCGTTGGCCGTGCCGGTCGCCGGGCCGGCGGGCCGGCCGTGGACGCTCGCGGTGGCGATCGACCTGGCGCCGCTTTGTGCTGCGCTGCAGGGCGCGCCGTCGGACGGCCTGCAGATGGTGCTGGCCGACCGCGACGGCCGCGCGGTGTGCCACGCGCCCGGCGCGCCGCCGCTGGCGCCCGTGGCCGACGTGGTGCGGCGTGCCGCCGGCGGGCAGTTGGTTTCGTTCGACGGTCCGACCGGCGAGCGGCTGGTCGCCGCGGTTGCCCCCGCGGCGTTGGGCTGGTCGGTGATCGCGCAGCAGCCCGCCGCGCGCGTGAGCGCGCCCGCGCGCACGATGCGCGCGCGCACCTGGTACTGGCTCGCCGTCAGCGCCGTCGTGGCGGTGGTCGCGGGGCTGGTGCTCGCGCAGGGGATCGTCGGCCCGGTGCGCGCGCTGCGCGCGGGCGCGGGCGCGCTGGCGAGCGGCGATCTGTCGCACCGCATCGCCGTGACCGGGCGCGACGAGTTGGCCGAACTGGCCCGGGCGTTCAACGACATGGCCGCGCAGATCCAGGCGCGCGACGACGAGATTCGCCGGTGGAACCGCGAGCTGCAGCAGCGCGTCGACGAGCGCACGCGCGAGCTGCGCGAAGCGCAACGGCAACTGTTGCAGTCGCAGAAGATTGCGGCGGTGTCGTCGTTGGCGGCCGGCATCGCTCACGAGATCAACAACCCGCTCACCGGCGTGCTCGGGCTCACGCAGGTGCTCCGGGCCCAGGCGCCAGAGGCGCAGCGCCCCACGTTCGACATGATCGAGCGCGAGGCCCGTCGCATCCGCGACATCGTGCAGACGCTCCAGGGCTTTTCGCAGGAGTTCGCAGGCGAAGGTATGGCGGCCGTCGACGTGCGGGGCGTGGTCGACGCGGCGGTGGAGATGGTGGCGGCCCGGGTCGACCGCGGCGAGATCGAACTCGTGTGCGACCATGCCGCGGATCTGCCGCCGATCCGCGGCAACGCGGGGCAGCTGCGCCAGGCGGTCCTGCACGTCCTCACGAACGCGATCGCTGCGACCCCGCCGGGCGGTCGCGTGACCGCGTCGACGCGATCGGTGGAGGGCGGCGCGGTGAGGGTCGCCGTGTCCGACACCGGCGCCGGGATCGCTCCAGAGATTCTTGATAGAATCTTCGAGCCCTTCTTCACCACCAAGCAGGAGTGGGAGGGGCGGGGGCTCGGTTTGACGGTCGTCTACCGCATCGTCGAGGAACACGGCGGCTCGATTCACGTCGACAGCGAGGTCGGGCGAGGTACCACCGTGGCGATCGTGCTGCCCGCCGCGCGTGGCGGCGCTCATCTGGTGTAGCGAGTGGCGGACGACGACAACGATCGCGCGCAGGTCAACCGGCTCGCCGCCATGGGCGAACTGGCGGCCGGCATCGTCCACGAGGTGCGCAACCTGCTGACGTCGGTCCGAGGGTTCGCTCAGGTCGGCCGCCGCGAGGCGGACATCGACCGGGCTCACGAGCTGTTCGCGGCGATCGACCGCGAGTCCGCTCGCTGCGTCGATACGCTGCAGAGCTTTTTGCGGTTCGCGCGCAAGCGCGCCGTGGCGCGGTCGCGCGTCGACCTCAACGACCTGGTCGACGCGGCGGCGGGCCTGGTTCGCCACCAGTTGTCGGCGCACGATGTTCGCCTCACGATCGAACGGGCGGACCGGCCGCTGTTCGTCTGTGCGTCGGCGGACGCCATCGTCGAGGTGATCGTGAACCTCGCGCTCAATGCGCAGCAGGCGATGCCGCACGGCGGCGAGGTGTCGGTTCGGACGTGCGCCCGCGGCGGCGGCCGCGTCGCCGCGATCGTGGAGGACGACGGCCCCGGCGTGCCGCCGGAGCTCGCCGATCGCGTGTTCGAGCCGTTCTTTACGACCAAACCCGAGGGCCAGGGCACCGGGCTGGGCCTCGCGATCGGCGCGGCGGTGGCGGCGGACCACGGCGGCAGCTTGCGGCTCGAGTCGACCGCGCGCGGGGCGCGGTTCGTGCTGGAGTTGCCGGCGGCGCCGGAGGAGGCCGGCGTGGCGTGAGCAGGCGGCTGGCGGCGGCGTGTGCGCTCGCGGCGGCGGTGGTCGCGCTCGCGGTGGCGGTGTCGCGCACCCTGTTCGAGGACGCGCCGGTCGTCCCCGCGGACGCCGCGCCCGCACGGGCCGCCGCCGCACCGCCGAGGCCGCCGGACGCCGCACCGGCCGGCGGCGTCGCGTGGGTCGTCGACGTCACCGGTGTCGTCGAACGCGCGACGTCGGGCGGCCGATGGACGCCGGTCGCTGCCGGCGACACCCTGTCGGTCGACGACGTGTTGCGCACCGGAACCCTGGGGCGCGTCACGATCGCCGTCGGCGACGCCGAGGTTCGACTCGACCCGGACACGGTGTTCGCCGTGAGCGCGCTTACCGACGCGGTCACGCGGGTCCAACTCGGCGAGGGTCGCATCGCGGCCACCGTGCGCGACGGCGGCCGCCGCTTCGGCGTCGCCGTGCGCGGCAGCGACGCCGTCGCCGAGACGGCGGCGGGCGCGTTTTCCGTGCTGTCGGCCGGGCACGGGGATGCGACGGTCGCGGCGACGCGGGGCGAGGTGACGCTGTCGGCCAACCGGCGGACCGTCACCGTTCGCGCCGGCCAGCAGTCGGTCGTCGCGCCGGGATCGGCCCCGACCGCGCCGGCGCCGATTCCGCCGTCGCTGTTTTTGAAGGTCAAGGCCCCGGGGCGCGTCGCGCGCTCCCGCGAGGTCACGCTGCGCGGTCGGACCGCGCCCGGAGCCGTCATTCGCATCAACGGCGAGCGCGTGGCCGTCGATCCGTCCGGCGCCTTCGAGCACTCGGTGGCCCTGCGAGAGGGGAGAAACCGCGTCGACGTCGAGACGCGCGACGCCACCGGCCGTGCGCGCACATCGCAGGTCGACGTCGAGGTCGACACGACCGGTCCGGCGGTGGGAGGGGACGTGGTATGGGGCGCGCCGTAGCGGCGACCGCCGCGGTCGCGGTGGCGCTCGCCGCGCCGTCCGCGGGTGCGGATGCAGGCCGCTCGCGGGCCCCCGCGCTGGCGATCGACGCGCCGGCGGTCGCGATCGGAGACGGCAGCCGCGAGCTGGAGGTCGTCGTGCGCGCGACGCCGCCGGCCGCGGCCGCGGCCGTCGCGCTCGTCGCCAGCGCCGGGACGGTGGGGCCGCGTCGCCCGGCGGGGGAGGGTGCCGTCGCGTTCGCGCTGCGCGTGCCGCGCGTCGCCGCCGAACTGCGCCTCGCGCTCACCGCGCGCGCGCGGTTCGGTCGCCGGTCGCTCGCGGCCACGGCGTCGATCGCCATCCAGCCGCCGCCGGCGGAGTCCGTCGGCCGGCGCAGCACCGCGGGGCCCTTCGACCTGCGCGTCCCCGAGCGCGTCCGGCTCGGCCGCGATCGCGCCGTCGATCTGTCGATCGCCGCGGCGGGCGGCGAGCCGCCGGACGTGCACGCGAGCACCGGCAGCGTGTCGGCGTGGCGCGCGGGAGCGGACGGCCGGCTGCACGCCACGTTCACGCCGCCGGACGCGCTCGCCCCGCAACTTGCGCTGATCGCGGTCGCGTCGGCCGACCGGTCTCGGGTCGACTGGGCGGCGATTCCGCTCGTCGGCATCGGCTCGGTGCGCTTGCGCAGCGAGCCGCGGGCGTCGGTCGTCGTGCGCGTCGGCGGCGTCGACTTCGGTCCGGTGCGGACCGACGGGCGCGGCCGCGCGACGCTCGCGATCGAAGCGCCGCCCGGCGTGACTGCCGCGCAGACCGTCGCGACGGACGCGGCAGGCAATACGCGGGCCGGCACGCTGCCGCTCCAGCCGCCGCCGTTCGCCCGCGCGCTCGTGCTGTGCCCCGCGCGCGGGCGGGACGTCGTGTGGGTCGTCGTCGACGGCGCCGGGGCTCCGGCCGCGCGGGCCGACATCCGTGCGACGGCGTCCGTCGGCACGCTGTCGCCGCCGCGGAACGAGGCGCCCGGGTTGTGGCGTGCGCAGCTGTCGCTGCCGTCCGGCGTCGCGCCCGGTGCGCGTGTCGCGATCCGCGGCCAACTCGCGGGCGATCCGCACTCTGCGTTCTCGTGCGACGCGCCGGTACCCGTCGCATCGCCTACCGCGATCCGAGTCGCCGCCCGCGCGCCGCGCTACGTCGCGGGATCGGGGCGCCAACTGGCGGTCGACGTGCGGCTCGACTATCCGACAGCGCTGCCGCCGGCCGACGTCGCCGTCGACGTCCGAGCCGAGGTGGGCGACGTCGAGGGAGTTCGCCAGGTCGCGCCCGGGCATTTCGTTGCGACCTGGCGGCTGCCCGATCGGTTCGCCGGCCGGCGGCGCGCGCGCGTCGTCGCCACGGCACCGGGGCTCGCTCCGGCCGAGGCGGTGGTCGACCTCGTGCCGGGCGCACCGGCGCACGTCGTCGCGCGCGTGACGCGACGCCGGCTGCGGGGCGACGGAGTCGCCGTCGCGCAGGTGGACGTGACGGTAACCGACGCCTACGGCAATCCGGTGGACGGGCCGCTGCCGGTGGCGACCGCACGCGGCGCCGTCGGGCCGTTCGTGAGACGGGCTCCGGGGCGGTTCGCCGCCCGTTACCGGGCACCGGTCGCGACGCGCGCGGCGGTGGACGCCGTGCACATCGCGGTGGGCGCCGCGGAGACCGAGGTGTCGATACAACTCCTCCCCGTCCGCCGCCGCTGGTCGATCGCCGCGGGTGCCGGTTACGTCGCCAACTTCGGCAAGGTCGCCGGACCGGCCGCGTGGCTCGGCGCGCGCGCGCGTCTGCCGGTGTGGCGGCGGCGCATTGCCGTCGGGGTGGCCGCCGCGGCGTACGCGAGCGACGACGTGCGCGCGGCGGCCGACGGCGGCGACGACGTGCGCACCCGCGTGACCGGACTGCCGGTGATGGTGCGGGCGATGGTCGAGGCCGGCGGCGGGCGCATGGCCGGTTACGGCGGCGTCGGCGCCGGCGCGCTGTGGACGCGCCGCGAGCTGGCGTCGGCGCGCGCCGGTACGGTCGTCCGCACCGGCGCGCACCTGGCAGCCTCGGCGTTCGCCGGCGGCGAGGTCGGAGTCGGTCCGGGCCGCGCGTTCGTCGAACTCGGCTACTGGCTCGCGCACGTCGACGACGGCGTCACGGCAGGCAACCCGGCGGGGTTGCGCGCCGTCGCCGGCTATCGGCTCGATCTGTGATCAATCGCCGATGATCGCCGACAGCGGTTGCGGGCGGGCAAACAGGTAGCCCTGTAGCAGCGGGCACCCGAGCGACACCAGCGCGTCGCGCTGCTCTTCGGTTTCGACGCCCTCGCCGATCACGGTCATGCGCTCGTCGGCGGCGAACTCGATGATGTGCTTGACCAAACGGCGCGCGCTGGTGTCGCGCTGCATGCTGTGGACGAGCTTCATGTCGAGCTTGACGAAGTCCGGCTGCAGGATCGCCAACGAGTTGAGTCCCGAGTACCCGGCGCCGAGGTCGTCGAGCGCCACGCGGTAGCCGATGCGCTTGAGCTGTTGGACGACCGCCTTGACGCGGTCGTAGTCGGTGATGCCGGCGACCTCGGTGATCTCGAACACGATCCGGTCGGTCCACGGCGCCAGGTACGGCTGCGGCTCGACGATCTCGGGATCGTTGACCTCGTGCGGGTGCAGGTTGATGAACAGCAGCGTGCCAGCCGGCAGGTTTTCGATCGCCGGAATGCTGCCTTCCCGCAGAGACCGGCCCAGCTCGCGCAGCCGGCCGGCCCGCTCGGCGGCGCGAATCAGCACCAGCGGGTTCTTGAACTGTTTGTCGCGCGGGCGGACGAGCGCTTCGAAGCCGAACACCTCGCCCGTCCCCGCGTACACGATCGGCTGATAGACGAAGTCGAAGTCGCACTTGACGATGGCGGCGTCGAGCGCTTCGAGCCGCCGTGCTTCGGTCGCCGACGTTCGCGTGCCGCCCGCCTTGTCCGGCAGCGACGCCTCGTAGGCGATCGCGCGATTGCGGCCGCTGCGTTTTGCGTTGTACAGGGCGACGTCGGCGCGCTCGATCAGCAGGAGCCGATCGGCGGCGTCGTCGGGCACCGATGCGATGCCGATCGACAGGGTCGGCCGCGGAAGGTCACGCGACGCGAAGTCGAACGCGGCGACGCGCTGCCGGAGCAGTTCCGCCCGCTCGAGCGCCGTCTTCTTGTCTGTGTCGGTGAGCACGACGGCAAACCGGTCGGCGCCGAACCGGGCGACGATGTCGTGCGGGCGCACGCGCAGGCCACCCTGCGATCCGATCCCGGCGAGGATTTCGGCGATCGCGACCAGCAGTTCGTCGCCGACCGCGTGGCCCAGCGCGTCGTTGATCTGGCGGAAGTTGTCTATGTCGATCAGCAGCAGCGACAGCTGGCCTTCGGTCGCCTCGGCGCGGCCGATCTCGCGCTCGAGCGCCTCCTGAAACAGCGCGTGATTGTACAGGCGGGTGAGCGGGTCGCGCACCGCCAGCTCTTCGAGCAGCCGGTTCTTCTCCTGCAACTCGGCGAGCAGGCGGCGGTTCTCCTGTTTGATCGCGTGCAGGCGGATGACCCGCTCCAGGCACGCATACACGCTGTCTACGTCCGAGAACGGCTTTTCCAGGTACTCCGCGACGCCGGCGCGGAGCGCGTCGATGGCCGACTGGAGGTTGCCGTACGCCGTGACGATGACCGTCTCACACGTCAGGTCCTGGTCGCGCACGTAGCGCGCGACGTCGAGCCCCGACGCGTCCGGCAAGTTCTTGTCGATGAGGGCGATGTCGAACGCGCCGACGCGCAACAGCTCCATCGCCCGCGCCGCGGTGTCGACCAGCTCGACCGAAAACCCCTGCGGTTCGAGGATCATCCGCAAAAACTCGCGCACCGAGGGCTCGTCGTCGACGACCAGGACCGACAGGCCCGTGCCCATGTACTCGCGTGGACCCCCCAACACGCGCCAGTGTAACGCACCGCGGGTGCGCGCGAAAAGGCCGCGCCCGGCCGCAGTGGCGGCTTCGTGCGCCCGTCACCGAAATCCGATAGAAACGCGGGGCAGTGCCATCGATCCGCGCCCGCCGTGTCCTCGTTCGCTACGCGCCGCTGGCGGTGTGCGCCGTGTTCCTCGTGTGGCACAGCCTGCAGTACGCGTTCATCACGGACGATGCGTACATTTCGTTCGTCTACGCCCGCAACCTGGCCGAGCACGGCCAGCCCGTGTTCAACCTCGGGCTCGATCCGGTCGAGGGCTACACCAACTTCTTGTGGGTCGTGCTGCTGGCGGCGCTGATGCGCGCCGGCGTGGCGCCCGAGATCGGTGCGCCGGTGTGCGCCGCGGCGTTCGCGATCGGCACGCTCGCTCTCACGTTCCGCTGGATGGAGCGGGTGCGCGACGATCGGGACGATCGGATGTGGTCGTACGTGCCGGCCGCGCTGCTCGCCGCGTCGGCCGGCTACGCGTGCTGGACGTCGGGCGGGCTCGAGACCCAGATGTTCACGTTCTTCACGGTCTGGGCGCTGGTCGTCTACGCCCGCGGCGACGATCGGCCGGGCGCGTTCCGGCAACTCGGCGTCGTCCTGGCGCTTGCCGCGCTCACCCGTCCCGAGGGCTTGTTGGTGGCGGCCGTACTCGCCGGCCACCGCGCCGCCGTTGCCGTCGCACGGCGCCGCCTGCGGCCGAGTCGCGACGAGCTGTGGTGCGTCGGCGCGTTTTTCGCGATCTGGGTGCCGTATTTCGCGTGGCGCTGGTGGTACTACGGCTACCCGCTGCCGAACACGGCGTACGTCAAGGCGGGCGACGCGCCGCCCGACTATCTGGCCAAACTTCGCGCCGCCGGCTGGCACTACGTGTGGGTGTGGGCGCGCCAGACCGGCATGGTCTACGCCGCGCCGGTCGCGCTCGCCGGGGCGGTGGCGGCTCGCCTCGGTTCTCGCGGGCTCGTCGCCGGGACCGCGGTGCTCGCGGTGGCGTGCGCCTACCTCGCGTACACGGTGCGCGTCGGTGGCGACTTCATGGGCCTGCACCGATTCATCATGCCGGTGTTCGCGTGCAGCGCCCTGCTGGTCGCGCGCGGGGCTGCCTGGTCGTCGCGGCTCGACCGGCGGGTCGGCTGGGCGGTCGCCGCCGCGCTCGTGGCCGGCTTTGCCGTCCAGCAGCAGGCGCTCACGCGCGAGTCGATGCGGTGGGGCAACTGGGCCAGCGACCGCGGCATCGACACGCCGGCGTTCCTGAAGGTGTACACCGCGGATCGCGCGCGCATCGGCCGCCACATGCGGCCGTGCATGCGCGAGGACGATTTTTCCATTTTCGGCGGCGCCGGCGCCAAGCCCTACTATGGCCGCATGCGCGGGGTGGACGTGTTCGGTCTGGTGTCGGAGGAGATCGCGCATCAGATCCCGCCGACGCGCCCGCGACCCGGCCACAACAAGTGGGCGCCCGATTCGTTTCTATACGACACGTACCAGCCGACGTTCGCGTTCCACTGCTATTCGATCCACACCCGGCCGGACAATCCGCGCTTCAACTGCAATCCGGCGTTCTGGCTGCGGCGCGGGTACGAGCGGGTGACGTTACACATTCCGGGGCTGCGCCAGCAGGGCGAGTACTACTCGTTCTTCAAGCGCGCCGATCGGGAGTTCACGTGCCCGGGGCGCGTGCCATGAGAGCGCCCGCGGCGGTGGCGTGCGCGATCGCCGCCACGGGCGCTCTCGTCGCCGCCCGCAACGCCGTGGTGCCCGATCCGCTCGAGCGGCTGCGCGAGGTCGAGCCGGGCGTCTACGAAGGCAGCTGGTTGTTTCCCCGCGGCGGCCCGTACGTCCTCGGCTTCGAGCGCGGTCGAGCGCTGTGGATCGATGGCGTGCGCCTGCCGGTGCGCCCGCATCCGCGCGATGCGGCGTTCTTGCACGCGTGGCGCGTGTACGAACCGGGCGTCTACCGCGTGCGGTTCGACGCGGGACCGAGCGGACGGTTGCTGTGGCACCCGCCGGGGCGGCGTGGCCCGCCGGAGTACGTGCCGCCGTCGTCGCTGTCGCCGGAGCCGCCCGCCGCGGCGCGGTTCGGTTCCGGCGCCGGCGCGTCGCTGCCCGACGGGCTGTTCGCGCTGGCGATCGCGGGAGTGTGGGCCGCGTTCGCGGCGTTCGTCCTGCGCGGCCGGCTGCGCGCGATCGATCGGCGCGTCGCGGCGGCGTTCGCGGCGGCGTTCGCGCTGGCGCTGGCGGTGCGGCTGTACGACCTCGGCGGCGCCGGCCAGACGTGGGACGAGGACGTGAACTGGTCGGCGGGCCGCAACTACGTCACCAACCTGCTGTCGCTGGACTTTTCGCAGGCGTCGTGGCGCTTCAACTACGAGCACCCGCCTGTGATGAAGTACATCGCCGGCATCGGCGCGCAGTTCGCGGACGGCTACGGGCCGGCCCGCGCGCTTTCTGCCGCGATGATGGCGCTCGCGTGCGCGCTGTTGGTGCCGATCGGACGTCGTCTGTGGTCGCTGCGCGTCGGCGTCGTCGCGGCCATGATCGCCGCGCTCACACCGCATCTGATCGCGCACGGCAAGGTCGTCGGCCACGAGGCGCCGTCGGTGCTGTGGTGGACGCTCGCCGTGTGGCTGTGCCTGTGGGCGCAGGACGGGCCGCCGCGTTCCGCGCGCGCGATGGCGCCGCGGTTCGCGGCGGTCGGCGTCGTACTCGGCGTCGCGGTGTGGTCGCGCTTCGCCAACGGGCTTTTGGCTCCGCTCGTCGGCGCGCTGTTGGTGTTGTGGGCGCCGCGCGGCCGCGCGCGGGCCACTGTCGGCGTGGGACTCGCGGTCATCCCGGCGGTTGCGATCGCGGTCGGCGTTGCGATCTGGCCGCGGCTGTGGGCGTCCCCGGTGGCGCACTTGCGGGAGGCGTGGGCCGTGTTGCGCCAGCTTCACGGGCCGGAGCCCTATCTCGGCGACGTGGTGGGCACGGCCGCGCACCCGGCGCCGTGGCACTACTTCTTCGTGTACTTCGCGGCGACCGCGCCCGTGGGCGTGCTCGCCGCGGCCGGCGCCGCCGCGCTGCGCTGGCGGGCGGCCCGCCCGCTCGCGACCGTGGCCGCGTGGATGCTCGCGCCGATGCTCGTGCTGGTGTCGCCGGTCAAGCAGGACGGCGTGCGCTACATCTTGCCGGCGTTGTCCGCGCTCGCGTTGGCCGCCGCCGTCGGGCTGGACGCGATCGCGGCTCGCGCGCGCAGGCGATGGGCGCTCCCGGCGCTGGGCGCGGCGATGGCGGCGTACCTCGCGGCGGCCGACGCGCGTATCCATCCGTACTACCTCGACTACTACAACGAGGTCGTCGGCGGTCCTCGCGGCGCGTTCGACGCCCGCGCGTTCGAGGTGGGCTGGTGGGGCGAGGGGATCGACCGGGCGATCGCATGCCTCAACGCGCGCGCCGCGCCGGGCGCGGTGGTCGACAAGCGGCGGCTGCAGCCCGGCCACGTCGCATGGATGCGCGCCGACCTGTGGCCCCGGCGCGTGCAGTCCGGCCCGTTCCCGCACCCGTCGGCGGACTGGGTTCTCGTCAACGGGTTGGCGCTGCATCCGTTTCATCCGCCGCCGTGGCTGGAGTTGACGTGCGAGGTGGACGCGGACGGCGCGCCGCTCGCGCGGGTGTACCGGCGTCGCGGCGGCGCGCCCGTCGCGCCGCGGTGACGCCGATCAGCGAGCGCGGCGTTCGGCCGGCCGGTGGCGGGCGGCGCGGCGCTTGGCGGCGGCGCGGCGCTTGGCGGCGGCGCGGCGCTTGGCGGCGGCGCGGCGCTTGGCGGCGGCG